>RXJW01000088.1 GCA_003963005.1 Burkholderiales bacterium | reverse complement strand
GCTTGGCCGCGATCTCGAAGGTGGTGCGGGTGCGGGTGCTGTTCTCGAAGAACAGGTTGAACACCGACTTGCCGCGCAGCAGCGGCACCTTCTTCACCTCACGGTCGTTCACCGAGAGGAAGCTGCCGGCGGTGTCCAGGATCTGCTCGATGACCGCACGTGGCAGGCCTTCGATGGAGAGCAGGTGGATGAGCTCGCCGTGCTTGTTGAGTTGGGGGTTGCGTTTGCTGAGCATCACCGGACTCCTGCAGGGCCGCCCCAAAGGGGGCCAACACCCCCCCGGGGGGCAGTGAACAACGTGAACGTGGGGGCCATCACTTCACCTCGAAACTGAAGCGGCCATCATCGGTGCGGGCCAGGCGCAGGCTCTGGTCGGCCCGCAGGCTCACCCGGGCGGCCGAGAAGGCCGGCTCGATGGGCAGCTGCCGCCCGCCGCGGTCCACCAGCACGGCGAGTTGCACGCTGGCAGGCCGCCCGAAGTCGAACAGCTCGTTGAGCACCGCGCGCGTCGTGCGGCCGGTGTAGAGCACGTCGTCGATCAGCAGGATGTCGCGGCCGTTCACGTCGAAGGGCAGCGAGGTGTGGTCGGCCTTGGCCAGGCCACGGGCGCCGAAGTCGTCGCGGTGGAGCACGCTGGAGATGGTGCCCGAATCGGCCAGGCCGAGGTCGGCGGCGAGCCGGTCGGCCAGCCAGGCGCCGCCGCTCCAGATGCCCACCAGGGCGGTGTCCGGCGTCAGCAGCCGCTGCACGCCGCGCTTGAGCTCAAGGTACAGACCTTCAGCGTCCAGCAGCAGTTCACTCATGGGTGTTCCCGGAAGAATTGTTCAAGGATGAGGGCGGCGGCCGCCGCGTCCACGTCGGCGGCGCCCTGGGCCTCGGCCTCGACGCTGGTGTAGCGCTCGTCCACCTCGAAGACCGGCAGGTGGTAGCGGCCCGACAGCCGCCGCCCGAAGTTCTGCGCCTTGGCGGTCATCTCGTGCGGCGCACCGTCCGGGTGGCGCGGCACGCCGATCACGAGGGCGTCGGGCTGCCAGGTCCGGATCAGCGCTGCGATCGCGTCGAAATCACCGCCCTGGATCGTGCCTCGGGGCTCCGCGCTGCCCAGGAGCCGCGTGCCGGAGGCCACGCCGATGCGGCGCATGCCGAAATCAAAAGCGAGAAAGGAGTGGAGCTGGCTGGGCGACACGGGCGTCGCCATCACGCATGCCCCGCGTCGGCGCTGAGCATGCGCGGGTCGATGCCCAGCAGGCCGAGGGCACGCTCGTAGCGCTGCTCGACCGGGGTGTCGAAGATGATCTCGGGCGTGGCGTCCACCGTCAGCCAGCCGTTGCGGCCGATCTCTTCCTCGAGCTGGCCCGCGGCCCAGCCGCTGTAGCCGAGCGTGACCAGCAGTTTCTTGGGGCCGGCGCCGTTGGACAGGGCCTCCAGCACGTCGCGGCTGGTGGTCATCTCCAGGCCACCGGGCACGGCCAGCGTGGCGTTGTAGTGGCCGCCTTCGGCGTCCAGCGGCTCGTGCAGCACGAAACCGCGGTCGGTCTGCACCGGGCCGCCGTAGAAAACCGGCGCTTCCGCCAGGCCATCGGCCGGCGGGCTCAGCTCCACCTTCTCGAACAGGTGGCCCAGCGTCAGGGAGATGGGCTTGTTGATGACGAGGCCCAGCGCGCCGTTGTCGTTGTGCTCGCAGAGGTAGACCACCGTGCCCGCAAAAGCCTCGTCGGCCATGCCGGGCATGGCGATGAGGAACTGGTTGGTCAGGACGATGCGGTCTGGGGGCATGCGATCCATTTTATTCTGGCGGCATGAACCCCAACTCGCCCCGTTCGATCGACCGCGCCCTCGTCTGGTTTCGCCGCGACCTGCGGGCGGACGATCACGCCGCCCTCCACCACGCGCTGCGCAGCGCGAATCAGGTCTTCTGCGCCTTCATCCTCGACCGCGACATCCTGGATGCCCTGCCCCGCGCGGACCGGCGCGTGGCCTTCATCCTGGACGCGCTGCGCGTGCTCGACGAGGACCTGCGGCGACTGGGCGGCGCGCTGATCGTGCGCCACGCGGCGGCTGTCGACGAGGTGCCGCGGCTGGCTGCCGAACTCGGCGTGCAGGCCGTGTTCGTCAACCACGACGACGAGCCGCAGGCCCTGGCGAGAGACGCCCGCGTGGCCGAAGGGCTGCAGGCCTTCGGCGCCGAGTTGCGCACGTTCAAGGACCACGTCATCTTCGAGCGCAGCGAGGTGCTGACGGCCACCGGCACGCCCTATGGCGTCTTCACGCCCTACAAGAACGCCTGGCTGCGCAAGGTCAACGAGTTCTACCTGCGCGCCTACCCGATCGAGCGCCATGCCCGCGCGCTCGCCCCGACGCCCCTGGCCACCGGCGTGCCGGCGCTGTCGGACATCGGCTTCGAGCCGGTGACGGTCTCCCCACACCTCGGCCAGGGCAGCCGGGGGGCAGAGACGCTGCTCGAGGATTTCCTCGGCCGCATCGACGCCTACGACCGCCAGCGCGACTTTCCCGCCGTGAAGGGGCCGAGCTACCTGAGCGTGCACCTGCGCTTCGGCACGGTGTCCATCCGGCGCCTGGCGCGGCTGGCCTACGCCCGCATGCAGGGCGGCGACCATGGCGCGGAGATCTGGCTGTCGGAGCTGATCTGGCGCGACTTCTATCACCAGGTCATGCACCACCATCCGCGCGTCGTGGCGAACGCCTTCCGGCCGGAGTACGACGCCATCACCTGGGAGAGCGGCCCCGACGCCGACGCGCTGTTCGCCGCCTGGTGCGAGGGCCGCACCGGCTTCCCGATCGTGGATGCGGCGATGCGCCAGCTCTCGCAGACGGGCTACATGCACAACCGGCTGCGCATGGTGACGGCCAGCTTCCTGACCAAGGACCTCGGCATCGACTGGCGGCGCGGCGAAGCCTGGTTCGCCCAGCAGCTGCTGGATTTCGACCTCGCGGCCAACAGCGGCGGCTGGCAGTGGGCCAGCAGCAGCGGCTGCGATGCCCAGCCCTATTTCCGCATCTTCAATCCGGTCAGCCAGAGCGAGAAGTTCGACGCCGAGGGCCGCTTCATCCGGCGCTACTGCCCGGAACTCGCCGGCCTGGACGCCAAGGCCATCCACGCCCCCTGGGAGCGCGCGCCGCTCGCGATGCAGGGGGTGGACTACCCACGGCCGGTGGTGGACCACGCGGTCGCGCGCGAGCGCACGCTGGCCCGCTACGCCGTGGTCAAGTCGAGGCAGACGGCCTAGGAGTCTGTGCGGCAGAGCGTGCGTGTACCGGCCTGACGGCCAGGGCGCCGGGCGTCAGAACAGCTCGACGTCGCTGAGCTGCGTGGCTTCCTGGATGATGCCGCTGGCCACCAGGGCCGCGTAGTTGTGCACCTGGTTCCGGCCGTTGGCCTTGGCGTGATAGACAGCCTTGTCGGCCCGCTCAAAGGCCGCCGCCGGGGCGTCGCCAGCGCGCACTTCCGTGAAGCCGATGCTCACCGTGATGCGCCCGACCTGCGGGAAGGCATAACGCTCGGTGTTCAGGCGCAGCCGCTCGAAGGCCTCGCCCGCGTGGGCTTCCTCGTCGCAGCGCATCAGCACGACGAACTCCTCGCCGCCGAAGCGATAGAGCAGGTCGTGGAAACGGAACGAGCCGCGCATCAGGCGCGACAGCAGCAGCAGCACTTCGTCGCCGATCAGGTGGCCGAAGCGGTCGTTGACCGACTTGAAGTGATCGATGTCGATCACGCCGAGCACGTAGTGCGGTGTCGCCGTCTCGTGGCGGCGGTCCTCGGTCTCGTGCTTGATTTCGTGCTTGACCGGGATCTCCGACAGCACCTTCAGGAAGCTCTCGTCGAAGGTCTTGCGGTTGAGCAGGCCGGTCAGGGTGTCGCGCTCGGAGTAGTCGAGCAGGCCCTGGAAGTTGTGATAGATCCGCAGCACGCTGCTGACCATGCGCTGAGCCCCCGTGCCCAGCCGGCGCGTGGACAGGATCTCGATCACGCCGACCACATCGCGGTCGGTGGCGATCGGGAACAGGTACAGCCACTGACCGCCCTGCGCCACCTGCGTGACGCTGCGGTTGCGCATCGCTTCCAGCCGCAGGGGGTGGGTGGTCACGAGCGGCAGGGCTTCCGGCTTGGCCCACAGCGGGTCGGCCGAAGCGACCGCGTCGCCCGCCCGCAGGTGAGCCCGCGTCAGCCACCGCTCCTGCCCGGACTCGCCGACCGTGCGGTAGATCGCGACCGACTCCGGCTCGAGCAGATCGCGCAGCGCCATGACCAGCGTGACGTCCATGACGTCACGGTCACGGAAGCCGGTCAGTTCGGCGAGGTGGTCGACAACCTGGGACACTGTTTCTCCTAGGCCGCAACGGCCTCACGCTGGGTGTATTGCTGGATCAGGCCGAGCAGATAGTCTTCATCGTAAGGCTTGCCGAGGTAGTGATCGACCCCGAGTTGCTCAGCATAGTCGCGGTGCTTCTGGGCAATCCGCGACGTGATCATGATGACGGGCAGCTTGGCCAGGCGCGAGTCGGCGCGCATGTTGCGCACCAGGTCGAAGCCGTCCATGCGCGGCATCTCGATGTCCGAGAGCACGACGGCCGGCAGCTCGTCGCCCGCCAGGCGTTCCATCGCATCCAGGCCGTCCTTGGCGAGCAGCACGCGCAGGCCCACACGCTCCAGGAAGCGCTGGGTCACGCGGCGGACCGTCAGGGAGTCGTCCACCACCATCACGAGCGGTGCAAGCGCCGCCGCCTCGACCACCGGCGCCGCGCGCTGCGGCACGACCACGTCGGTCTGGACGTTGGCCGCTGCCGCCAGGCGAGCCTGGGCTTCGACGCCGTACCAGTCCGCCAGGGCCACGACGTTGTAGATCAGGGCCACGTCGCCCGACGCCAGCAGGCTGATGCCTGCCAGGCCCGGCACGCGGTTGAGCTGGGCGCCGAGGTTCTTGACGACGACTTCCTGGTTGCCGATCACTTCGTCCACATGCAGCGCCAGCGATGCCTGCGCGTTGCGCACAAACACCACGTGGGTGTGGCGACCATGCGTGTGGCCGCGGCCGCTGTGGCCCAGCAGGCCACCCAGCCAGTAGAACGGCATCTCCAGGCCGGCGTGCTTGAGCTTGCCGGTGACGTAGGCCGACTCGACCGCATCCACCGGCACGCGCTGCACCGAGGCCATCAGGGCCGCCGGCACGGCGATCACCTGTTCGGCGCTCTTCAGCAGCACGACCTGCGTCAGTGCGGTCGTCAGCGGCAGGTGGAGCAGGAAGCTCGTGCCCTGGCCCGCTTCGGACGCGGTCTCGATGGTGCCGCCGAGCGTGCCGACTTCGGCGCGCACGACGTCCATGCCGATGCCCCGACCGCTGAGCTCGGTCACCTGGCTGGCGGTGGAGAAGCCCGGGGCGAAGATCAGGCGCTTGAGCTGCGCGTCATCCGGCTCGGCGTCCGGCGAGATCAGGCCCAGTTGCAGGCCGCGCTCGCGGATGCGGGCCAGGTTCAGGCCGGCGCCGTCGTCCGAGAACTTCAGCAGCACTTCGTTGCCTGCCTGGCTCACCTCGATGCGCAGCGTACCGACCGGGTCCTTGCCGGCGGCCGCACGGGCCTCGGCCGATTCGATGCCGTGGGCGACGCTGTTGCGCAGCAGGTGCTCGAAGGCACCGGCCGTGCGCTCCAGCACCGAGCGGTCCAGTTCGGTCTGGCCACCGACGATCTCGAGCTTGACCTGCTTGCCGGTGTCGCGCGACGCCTGGCGAACCACGCGGTGCATGCGCTCGCCGATGCTGTCGAAATCCACCAGGCGCGTGCGCAGCAGGTCGTCCTGCAGTTCACGCGTGAGCCGCGACTGGGCTGCCAGTTCGTCTTCGCCCGTCTGCACGCTGCGACCCAGCGTGCGCTGCAGGGTGGCCACGTCGCCGACCGACTCGGCCAACATCCGGGTCAGTTCCTGGAAGCGGGTGTAGCGGTCGAACTCGAGCGGGTCGAACTCGCGGCCGCCCTGCTGCGCCATCTCCTGCTGGATGTGCATCTGGGCTTCGGCCTGCAGTTCCAGCTCGCGCAGCTGCGCGCGCAGACGCTCCAGGTTGTCGTCCAGGTCGAGCAGCGCTCCCTTCATCTGCGTCAGCTCGGACTCCATCCGCGCGCGGCGGATGCTGACCTCGCCGGCCTGCGTGGCCATGCGTTCCAGCAGGCTGCCGCGCACACGGACCAGGGCCTGGCCGATGGCGAGGTTGTCCGTGCTGGCTTCCACCTCGGCGGTGTCGGTGAAGCGGCTCCAGTCGATCTGGCGGGCCGGCTCGGCGGGCTTGTCCCCCGCCACGAACGGCGCTGCGACCGGGGCAGCAACGACCGGCGGCACGAAGGCATCGACCGGCGCGGCTTGCGGCGCCGGGGGCGGTGCCACCACCTCGGGCGCAGCCGGCGCGACGGGCGCCGGGGCCAGCAGGCTGCGGCCCAGGGCTTCGAAGGCATGCTCGAGCGCGTCGCCCTCGTCCTGCAGGGCCTGGACCTGCGCGTGGTCGGCAGTGCCGGCGCGCAGCAGGTCTTCGATGGCGGATTCCAGGTGGTGCGCCTGCTCGCCCAGGCGCATCGCGCCGGCCAGACGGGCACCGCCCTTGAACGTGTGCAGCGCACGCATGCAGGCGTCCGAGCGACTGAGCTCGCCGGGCTCAGCCAGCCAGTCGCGCAGGGCGGCATGCAGTTGCTGCAGCAGGTCGCGGCCTTCTTCCTCGAAGATCGGGTAGAGGTCGGGCTCGATGTGGTCCGGCAGGCCCGGTTCGGGCTCCGGTTCCTCGGCGGCAGCCGACAGCAGCGGCGCCGGCTCGGCGACGGGCTCCGGCTCCGGCTCGCCGACCGCTTCGGCCAGCACTTCGGCAACCGGCTCCGGCGCGGCTTCCACGACCGGTTCGGGCTCGACCACCGGCGCGGGCACCGGCTCGGCCATGGCTTCCACGACCGCCTCGTACACCGGCGTGACCGGCTCGTCCTGCGGCAGCGGCTCGGCCGCGATCTCCACGGCCTCGGCCACCGTTTCAGGCTCGATGACCGGCGCGGCTGCTTCGGGCAGAGGCTCGGCCTCCACCGTCAACGCCACGGGCATCTCCACGGCTTCGGCCACCGGCTCGAGGGTCGGTTCGGCCACCGGCTCCACGGCCTCGGCCGCGACAGGCTCGAAGCTCGCCACCGGCAACTCGCCGGCGACCGGCTCGTGATGCGGGTCGAAGCTGGCTGCCAGGGTGTCGTCCTGGACCGTCTGGGGCGCATCATCGAGCGCGGCAGCGGCGGTGAAGGACTCTTCCTGCGGCTCGTAGGCGTGCAGGCGTTCGATGACCTCGGGGTCGTTGGGCTTCAGGAAGCCCGCGGCGAACTGATGCAGCAGCCGGCGGATGTCGTCCGCCGCGCGCACGAAGAGTTCCGCGTCGGCCTCCTCGTAGCGCACCGCACGGTGAGCGCGCTCCAGCGCATGCTCCAGCGCACGGGCCAGCGCCGACAGGTCCTCGTAGCCCACCGTGGCGGCATTGCCGGCCAGTGCGTGGGCCTGCACCTCGCAGCTCTGCGGCACCGGGCCGGAGAGTTCAGCCGCCCACTCGGCCAGGCCGATGGACAGCTTGCGCGACAGTTCGTCGGCCTCGTTCAGGAAGATGTTGAACAGCGCAATGCTGATCCGCAGCGGGCCGATGACCTTGAAGCCCTCGTCCGGGTCGACCGCTTCCGGCTCCGGCTCGGCCACGGCAGGCGCGCTCGCTTCGTTGTCCACGACCAGGCGCGGCAGCGTGAGCGTGACTTCCTCGGGCTTGACCGGCGGCTCGATCTGCGTGTCGCTGAAGGCCGGCGTCGGCTCGGCAGGCTCGTCCAGGTCGAGCACCACGCCGAAGTTGGCGAGCGTCGGCTCCTCCTCCGGCATCTCGGGCAGCGGCAGCGGCTCGGTGGGCGCATGGGCCGAATCGAAATCGACGGGCAGGTCGACATCCAGGTGCGACGGATCGATGTCCAGCGACACCTCGGGCGTCGGCAACGCCGCCTCGACCGTCTCGGGCACGCTCGGCGCCTCCAGGTCCAGCACGAAGTCCGGCACCAGGGCGGCGCCGTCGTCCGGCGCGGCCGGCAGCGTGCGCACCATCGCCTCGGTGGCGGGCTCGGCCAGCAGTTCGGGCGCGGCTTCGATCACTTCCGCGGGCGCCGCATCGTCCAGCGCCAGGTCGACCGCCTCGACGGCGTCCACCACCGGCACTTCGACCGGGGCAGCCGCCGCGATCGGCAGCCACTGGGCGTTCAGGCGCAGGGCGTCCGCGCTCTGGCGCACCGGCTCCGGCGCGCTCATGCCCGACTCGTTGCCGGCAATCTGTTCGCGCCAGTGGGCGAAGTAGTCCAGGGCTTCGGTCGTGAACCCGAGCAAGGCGGCATCCGCCTGCGGCGTGGCCTCGGCCAGGCGGGCGTTGTAGAGCTGCTCGCAGGCCCAGGCACCTTCGCCGAAGTCGTTCAGGCCCACCATGCGGGCACTGCCCTTGAGCGTGTGGAAGGCGCGGCGGACGATCGTGAGCTGGGCGTGATCCGTGGGCTGCTCGCGCAGTTCGGCCAGCGCCGCGCGGGCGTTGCCGATGACCTCGTCGGCCTCCTCCAGGAAGATCTCGCGCATCTCCGGGTCGTCGGCCACGCTCGGCGCGGGCGCAGCGACCGGCGCGGGCGCGGGAGCCGGCGGCGGAGGCGCGACGACGGGGGCCGCCACCGGCGCCGGTGCGGCTGCCTGGGTGAGGTCGACGTCGGGCAGGCTGAGATCGGGCAGGTCCAGGCTGGCGAAATCGACGCGCAGCGGCTGGGTGGCCTCGTGGGCAAAGTCGGCGAACGGAGCCGGTGCCGGTGCCGCGGCGGACGGCACCTCGGGCTCCAGGTCGACGTGGAAGCCGCTGGCTTCGAAGTCGGGCAGTTCCACCGCGCCTTCGCGGCGGCCCATGACGGCATCGAGCCGACCGGTGGCGTCGTCGAAGCGGAACATGCGCTTGGCCAGCTGGGGCTGGACGCTGAGCATGTCGATCAGGAAGCCGAGCGCGCCCAGGTTGTTGGCCAGGCGCTCGAACACGTCCCGGGCGCCGGGGCGGTTGAAGTCGATCTCGGTGTTGGCCAGGCCGTCGACCTCATCGCGCATGCGCACGGTGGCGTGGGCGGCCTGATCCAGGCCCAGCACGCTCAGCACGCCACGCATGGCCTGCAACTGGCCGGGCACGGGGATCAGCAGGTCGCGCTGGGCGGGGTTGCGGAAATACTCGTCGCACTGCTTCTCGACCTCGGAGAGGCTCGCGCGCAGCTCGTGCACGACGCTCCCCAGGGTCTGGCGGTCGGAGACCCGGCGGTACAGGTCCTCCATCCAGTCTTCCAGCGGCTCGGCCGGCTGGCCGTGGCCGACGGACTCGACACGGCGCGCCAGGCGACGCACGCGGTCGGCCTGGTCAGGCTGGTCGAAGGCGGCGTCTTCCAGGGCGGCCTCGACGTACAGCAGGCTGGTGGCCACTTCCATCGCCAGCGCCGGCGGCGGCGTGGCGCGCGAACGCAGGGTCGCGACGACGGCGCGCTGCAGTGTCTGGGCCAGCACTTCGCCGCTCGGGAACAGGCGTGTCAGCGATTCCGCCAGTGCGGCGAACTGCTCGTCCAGGCCCGCCAGGCGATGCTGGTCGCCTTCGGCGGCGCTGGACCAGCTTTCCTTGGCGGCAAGCACGCGGCGCTTGGCCTGCGCGACCCAGGCCGGGTCGATGCGGCCGAGGCTCGCATCCTCGTAGTCACCGGCTTGCTCGTCGGTCAGGCGGTAGACCTCGTGCACGGCCGTCAGACGGGGCCCGGCACCCTTGGTGATGCGGCACTGGGCGCAGAAGAAGAGCAGGTCCTGGGCGAGGCGGTCGCGGCCGGGTTCGGCCTGGTCACCGTGGCCCACGCGGCGCAGCTCATGCAGCAGCTTGGAACCGAGTCGCTTGGTGTAGGCGTCACTGCCGATCAACTTCAGGGCCTGGCCCTCGAAGACGGCGGCGGCGAGCTGCCACAACGTGCGGGACGTGCCCGTGGGCAACGAGGCCGCGAGGCCGGCGCACAGGCCGGACAGGTTGGCCGCATGCGCCGAGCTGGGCTCGCGCATGTGGCGCAGCAGCGCAGCCTCGAAGGGCGCGCGCACCGCTTCGGCCGAGCGGGGCAGCACACCCTCCTCGGCCGGCAGGTTGCGCCAGGTGAATTCGTACTGCCACAGGTCGGCCGGGTGGATGCGCTCCACGCCGTTGAGCTGTTGCAGCGCGCGGTAGCTCGGGTACAGCGACAAGGATGAGGTCTTGTTGCCGGCCAGCAGCCGGGCGACGTAGGCCAGCAGGGCGAAATCGGCGCGCTCGATGGTGTCGACCGCCGAGGCCTCGACGTGGAGTGGCTTCTCGGCGAGGCGCGTAACCGCCGTTTCGGCCGCGCGCAGCACCAGGGCGCCAGCCGGCAGGCCGACCAGCGACAGCACGCCGCTGACCTGGTGGAGCTGGGCGGCAGCCTGCTGCAGCGGCTGGCTGGCCGTCACGTCGCTGCCGAGGGCCGTGGCGCGGTTGTCGCTCACGTCTCGGACAAGGCGACGCAGGGTCTTGTGCACCGACTCCAGGGAGCGGCGCAATTCCTCCTGCACCCAGGCCAACGGGCTGAGGTCGGCTGGGAGTTCGGAGTCTCGCAGGGAGCTGTCCATGCGTTGGGGCTTTCTCGCTCGGTTCGTGTACGGTCAGGCCGGTCAGGCGACCTTGAATCGGGACACGGAAGTCCGCAGCGCTTCTGCGGAGCGGGACAGCTCATGCACCATCTGGGCGGTGGAGCGCGTGCCTTCCGAGGTCTGCTCGGTCACCGCGAAGATGTGCTGGATGTTCGAGGCCACGTCGTTGGCGCGCTCGGCCTCCTGCTGGGCTTGCGAGGAGATGCGCACGATCAGTTCGTCCAGCTGGCGAGACACGTTGTCGATGTCTTCCAGCGCCTTGCCGGCCGCGTCGGACAGCTGGGTACCTTCCACCACACCGCGCGTCGAGCGCTCCATGGCGGCCACGGCGTCGTGGGTGTCGGTCTGAATGGTCTTGACCAGCGCGGCAATGCGTCGCGTCGCGTCGCCGGAGCGTTCGGCCAGTCGCTGCACTTCTTCCGCAACCACCGAGAAGCCGCGGCCTGCTTCGCCGGCGGACGCGGCCTGAATGGCGGCGTTCAGCGCCAGCACGTTCGTCTGTTCCGTGATGTCCGAGATCAGTTCCGTGATCTCGCCAATTTCCTGAGACGACTCGCCCAGTCGCTTGATGCGCTTGGAGGTCTCCTGGATGGAGTCACGGATCGCGTTCATACCCGCGATGTTGTTCTGCATGGCTGCCAGACCCTGTTCGGCGGCCTGACGGCTTTGGCGCGCCACCTCGGCGGTCGTCTGCGCTTGCGCGGACACCTCGGTGATTCGCTCGGCCATGCCGAGCACGGCCTCACCGGTGGCCCGGATCTCGTGCAGCTGTTCCTTGGACGCTGCCAGCAGGTCGGTCGACGTCTGGTCCACCGCGCCGGTGGTGTCCGTCACGCGAGCCGCCGTTGCCTGCACCTGACCCACCAGGTTGCGCAGCTCTTCCACCGTGTAGTTCACGGAGTCGGCAATCGCGCCGGTGATGTCTTCCGTCACCGTCGCTTGTTGCGTCAGGTCACCTTCAGCGACGCTGGCCAGTTCGTTCATCAGTCGCAGAATGGCCGCCTGGTTGGCGTCGTTCACGCGCTTGGCTTCCTGCTCCTGGGCTTCGGCTTCGCGCTTCTGGGCTTCGGCGAGCTCCGCACGGCGGGCCTGGTCGGCCAGGTACAGCCGCAGGAAGCCGAAGGCGCCCCCCACCAGGGCCGCCAGGGACAGGGCCATCAGCAGGAACAGGCCGGCGCCAGCGCCACCCGACTTTTCGAGGTCGGCAGCCGTCTGCTCCAGGCCTTTGCGCAGGGGTTCGGAGTCGTTCAGGATCGCGGTCTGGGCTTCGCGCGCAGCCACCAGGCCTTGCAGGTTGCCCAGAATCGCGGAGGCCTGCGTGCGGGTCTGCTCGTACTGCTTCAGCAGGGTCTGCAGGCGTTCCTTCAGTTGCGGGTCACGGGCGGCGTTCAGGCGCAGTTCAGGGCTGCCGTTGATCAGGGCCTCGGTGATCAGCTTGAAGGAATTCAAGTCCTTGCCCAGCAGGAACACGGCCTCGGGGCTCACGCCTTCCTGCGTCAGGAATTCGTTCGCGCTCTTGCCGATCCGCTGCGTCAGCATCACGAGCTGACCGACCGCAGACACTTCACCCGCCGACGAACCGATCTGCAGCGCCTGGGACGACACCGCCTCGGCGCTTTCCAGCAGGTCGCTGGATTGCCGGTTGATGGCACGCAGGGCCGAACCGACCTGGGTCAGGATCTTTTCCTGGCCCTGCACGATCTTGCCGTTCTTCTCGGCGCGCTCGACGAGCGGCTTGAGCGTGTCGAGCGTGGGTTGCACGGCGGCCGGCGCAATCGCCAGCTCACCTTCGCCGGTGCGCAGGTTCGTGACCACGCCGCTGAGCGTGCCCACCGATTCGCGCAGTTCGGCGAACGCAGCCGGGTTGCCCACCAGGGCTGCAGATACCGACTTGGCCATCCGTTGCGAATGCATCAGCGCCTGACCGGCCGCGCGCACCTGCGCCGCGCTGCGGTTGGAACTGGCGAGCACCAGACCGACCGATGCAAACGTGCCGATGAAGCCGAGCACGACGAGGCCGGTCAGCACGCGCTGGCGGTGACGGCCGAAGAGCTCGGTGAGCTTGCTGCCTTCGGCGGCGGGAGCGAGCGACGGCAGCGTGGTCGGGTCCGCCGCCTGCGTCGTGGGCGCGAAGCTCATCGTGCTGCTCGGCGGGAATTCGCTGGCCGGGCCGGGGTCGGTGGGCACGGCCTGGGAAATGATGGAGGACGCCTCGGAGCGCGGGTAAGCGTCCGAACGCAACTCCACGCCGGCGAGCGTCGAATCGGCGTTGCGCGTGGCATCGAAGCCGGTGGTGCCGCGCGAGTCGATGGTCGTGTCTGCACTCTCCGGCAGTGCCGGCGGCAGTTCATCGGCTTCGGACTTTCCCCTGATCTTGTCCAGCAGGCTCATTTCACCCTCGTCCTTCAGTGATTGTGGTCGCCGCGTTCTGCGCGGCTGGAAGCTGTTTTTGGAATGATGGCGGGCATCACGCGACGATGTGCAGGAAGTTCTCCTGCCGCGCCAACGCCTCGAGATTGATGACTTGCCAGTGGCGACCGGCTTCGTCACGCCGCAACGGCCCGGCAAAACGCGGCAACGGCCCCGTCGGCTGCTCGGGCGCCAAGGGCAGTTGCTCGTCGCTGCGCAGGCCGGCCAGGCGATCGACCATCAGCGCGCAGTTCAGATTGAGATCGCTGCCCAGCGAGACCAGCCGCGTCTGGGCGGTCGCGCCTCGGCCCGGCGTCGGCTCGCGCAAGCCGAGGTACACGGCCAGATCGACCACGGTGAACAGGCCACCGCGCAGGTTGGCCACGCCGGCCAGCCAGGGCTTGGCGTAGGGCACCGGCTTGATCGGCACGGGCGCGAAGATTTCGCTGGCCTGCTTCAGCGCGAACAGCAGGCCCACGCCGGCGCATTCGACGGCGAGCCAGTTCGCGATGAGCGTCTGCTCCCGCGCAGCCTGCATGCGCTCGGCCAGGCGTTGCTGGAGTTCGCGCAGGGCGGTCTTGTTGGCCATGCGTTGCGCCTCAGCCCAGGGCCTTGATCTTGGCCAGGAGTTCGTCGGGCTTGACGGGCTTGACGACGTAGTCGCTCGCGCCCTGCCGCATGCCCCAGACCTTGTCGGTCTCCTGGCCCTTGCTCGTGCACATGATGATGGGCACGCCGAGGTAGCGCTCGTCGCGCGTGATCGCGCGGGTCAGCTGGAAGCCGTTCTGGCCCGGCATGACCACGTCCATCAGGATCAGGTCAGGCTTGGCTTCGGCCAGGCGCTTCATCGCCTCTTCGGCATTCTCGGCCGTGCGCACGTTGAAGCCGCGCTTGACCAACATCTCGGACAAGGCGTGCAGCTCGGTCTTGGAATCGTCAACCAGCAGGATGTTTTGAATGCTCATGGCAGTTCTTTCTCTAAAGGGCGCTTCAGGGGCGATGCTGGATCACGGCCTGGAGCAGCTGGTCCTTGGTGAAAGGTTTGGTGAGGTAGTCCTGCGAGCCCACCATCCGTCCGCGGGCCTTGTCGAACAGGCCGTCCTTGGACGACAGCATGATCACCGGCACACCCGAAAACTGCGGGTTGCGCTTGATGATCGCGCAGGTCTGATAGCCGTCGAGCCGCGGCATCAGGATGTCGCAGAACACCAGATCAGGATGAAAGTCGCCCAGTTTGGCCAACGCATCAAAGCCATCTTCGGCCAGCGCCACCTCATGACCGCCCTGCTTGAGGAAGATCTCCGCGCTGCGGCGGATGGTGTTGCTGTCGTCGATGACCAGGATGCGGGTTGGACCTGCACCGGAAACTTGCTCGTTCAAACGTCGTCTCCTAGGAACTTCAGCTCGGGGCCGGGCCCGGTCGGCGGTCGATGAATCGACGTCAGATGCGCACCATCTCGAAGTCTTCCTTGCGCGCGCCGCAGTCCGGACAGGTCCAGTTCATGTCGACATCGGCCCATGCCGTCCCCGGCGCGATGCCATGGTCAGGATCGCCGGTTGCTTCGTCATAGATCCATCCACAGATCAGGCACATCCAGGTACTGGGTTCGCTCACGGTGCTCAGAGTTTGCTCACTACAATCGATTCATTCTAGCCAGGGCCCGAGAGCGCAATGCTGAGGGCAAACGCCTGTGCGCTACGCCTCAGAAGCGCGCTTTTAGCGGCAGACTCCACGCTTTGCGGCAGCTCTTTGGCCGCGTTCCGCCAAGACTCCCATGAGCCCAACACCCCAGAACCCCGACCCCGAGGTCGAAGACACCCAAGCCGAGCAGGACAGCCCGCCGCCGGCCTGCGTGCTGACCTTCAATGCCAGCGACGCCAGCGGTGCCGGCGGTCTTGCGGGGGACGTCGCGACCATCGCTGCCATGGGGGCGCACTGCCTGCCGGTGGTCTCCGCCATCGTGCTGCGCGACACCGCCGAAGTCTTCGAGCACGTCAACCTCGATGCCGACACCGTCGCCGAGCAGGCGCGCCATATCCTGGAGGACGTGCCCATCACCGCCTGGAAGGTCGGCTTCCTCGGCAATGCCGAAGCCGTGAGCGCCGTGGCAGAGGTCCTGAGCGACTATCCGGACATACCTTTGGTTACGTATTTGCCGGCGGTCGCATGGATCGACGAGGACGAACAGCAACAGTACCTGGACGCGCTGCGCGAACTCGTGCTGCCCCAGACCGCCGTGCTCGTGGGCAACCACAAGACGATGACTGACTTCCTGCTGCCTGACTGGGACAACGAGCGGGCACCGTCGGCCCGGGAGCTGGCCGTTGCCGCGGCCCAGGCCGGTGCCCAGCACGTGCTCGTGACCGGCGTGCAGCTGCCCAACCAGTACGTGGACAACGTGCTGGCCAATGCCCAGGGCCCGATCACCGGCGAGAAGTTCGAACGCTTCGAGACGGCCTTCGTGGGCGCCGGCGACACGCTGTCGGCTGCGCTGGCCGCCCTGCTGTCGGTGGGTGCCGAGCTGCACTCGGCCGTCAGCGAGGCGCTGTCCTTCCTGGACCAGTCGCTCGACGCGGGCTTCCGGCCGGGCATGGGCAATGTCATCCCGGACCGCTTCTTCTGGGCCCTGCCCGCCGCCGACGAAGAAGGCGGCGAGCCGCCCAGCTTCGACCCCGACCCTGAACCGGAGCAGGCACCGAAGTCGCCGCGCCGGATGCATTGATCCCCTGACCCGATTCCCATGGCCAGCAATTCCGAGCTTTTCGAGCGCGCCGCGCGCGTCATCCCCGGCGGCGTCAATTCCCCCGTGCGTGCCTTCCGCGCCGTGGGCGGCACGCCCCGCTTCATCGCCCGCGGCGAGGGCGCCTACATCTGGGACGCCGAAGGGCGCCGCTACGTCGACTACATCGGCTCCTGGGGGCCGATGATCCTCGGCCACGGCCACCCCGCTGTCATCGAGGCCGTCACCCGAGCCGCGACCGAAGGCTTCTCCTTCGGTGCCCCGACCGAGCGCGAGATCGAGCTGGCTGAAGAGATCCTGAAGCTCGTGCCGAGCATCGACCAGGTGCGCCTCGTCAGCTCCGGCACCGAGGCGACGATGAGCGCCATCCGCCTGGCGCGCGGCGCGACCGGCCGCCCCAAGTTCATCAAGTTCGAGGGCTGCTACCACGGCCACACCGACGCCCTGCTCGTGAAGGCCGGCTCGGGCCTGGCCACCTTCGGCCATCCCACCAGCGCCGGCGTCACGCCCGGCGCGGCGGCCGACACGCTCGTCCTGGAATACAACAACGTCGACCAGCTCGAAGCCGCATTCGCGGAAGTGGGCCACGATCTGGCCTGCGTCATCGTCGAGCCGATCGCCGGCAACATGAACTTCGTGCGCGCCTCGGTGCCTTTCATGACGGCGCTGCGCCGGCTGTGCACCCAGCACGGCGCGCTGCTGGTGCTCGACGAGGTGATGACGGGTTTCCGCGTCGCGCTGGGCTCGGCGCAATCCCACTACGCCCAGCTCATCCCGGGCTTCGCGCCGGACATCTCCGTCTTCGGCAAGGTCATCGGTGGCGGCATGCCGCTGGCGGCCTTTGGCGCCAAACGCGACGTGATGCAGCACCTCGCGCCGCTCGGCGGCGTCTACCAGGCCGGCACGCTGTCGGGCAACCCGGTGGCCACGGCCTGCGGCCTGGCCACCCTGCGCGAGATCCAGAAGCCCGGCTTCTTCGAAGGCCTGTCGGCCCGCACCCGCCAGCTCGTGGACGGCCTGAAGGCCGTGGCGGCCGAGAACGGCGTTCCTTTCAGCGCCGACAGCGAAGGCGGCATGTTCGGCTTCTTCCTGCTGCCGGAGCTGCCGCAGAACTACGCCACGGTCATGACGACCGACAAGGAGCGCTTCAACCGCTTCTTCCACGGCATGCTGGACGCTGGCATCTATCTTGCACCGGCCTTGTACGAAGCAGGCTTCGTGTCGGCCGCCCACACCCAGGCCGACATCGACGCCACGCTTGCGGCCGCGCGCACCGCCTTGCGCTGACTCAGAAGCGCTCCTGCGGGAGCGATCCCGACATGCATCTCCACATCCTCGGCATCTGCGGCACCTTCATGGGCGGCCTGGCGGCGCTCGCCCGCGAGGCGGGCCACCAGGTCACGGGCTGCGACGCCAACGTCTACCCGCCCATGAGCACCCAGCTCGAAGCCCTCGGCATCGAGCTCATCAGCGGCTTTAGCGCCGAGCAGCTTGAACTCAAGCCCGACGTCTTCGTCATCGGCAACGTCGTCACCCGCGGCGAGCGCTTCCCGCTGATGGAAGCCATCCTGGATGCCGGCCTGCCCTACGTCTCCGGCCCGCAGTGGCTGGCCGAACACGTGCTGCAGGGCCGCCACGTGCTGGCCGTGGCGGGCACGCACGGCAAGACGACGACGACCTCGATGCTCGCCTGGATCCTGGCGCACGCGGGCCTGAAGCCGGGCTTCCTGGTCGGTGGCGTCCCGCAGAACTTCGGCGTGTCGGCACGGCTGGGCGATGGCGTGCCGTTCGTCATCGAGGCCGATGAGTACGACACGGCCTTCTTCGACAAGCGCAGCAAGTTCGTGCACTACCGGCCGCGCACGGCCGTGCTCAACAACCTCGAGCACGACCACGCCGACATCTTCCCGGACCTGGCGGCCATCGAGACCCAGTTCCATCACCTCGTGCGCACCGTGCCGGCCAGCGGCCGGCTCGTGGTGAACGCCCGCGAGGAAGCGCTGCAGCGCGTCATCGCGCGCGGCTGCTGGAGCGAGGTGCAGCGGTTCGGGGCCAAGAAGGAGGAGGCCGGCATGCTGCGCGCCCGGGGCGAGCCGCAGGCCTTCGACGTGTTGCGCGGCAGCCTGAAGGTGGCCCGCGTGGAATGGGGCCTGATCGGCGAGCACAACCAGCTCAACGCACTGGCCGCCATTGCCGCGGCCGAGCATGTGGGCGTGACGCCGGAGCAGTCGGCGACCGCGCTGGCGGAGTTCCAGAACGTGCGCCGCCGCATGGAGCTGCGTGGCGAGGTGGCCGGCATCAAGGTCTATGACGACTTCGCCCACCACCCCACCGCCATCCGCACCACCATCAACGGCCTGCGCCGGCGCATCGCGCCGGCGGAGCGGATCCTGGCGATCTTCGAGCCCCGCTCCAACACGATGAAGCTCGGCACCATGAAGGCGCAGCTGCCCTGGGCGCTGGAGGAGGCGGACCTGGCCTTCTGCAACCAGCAGGGCCTGAGCTGGGACGCCAAGGAGGCGCTGGCACCGATGGGCGCGCAAGCGACGGTCGGGGCCGATGTAGACGCACTGGTGGCGGCGGTCGTCAAGGCGGCCAAGCCGGGGGACCATCTCCTTTGCATGAGCAACGGCGGTTTCGGCGGCATCCACGACCTGCTGCTGGCCCGCCTGGCCGGGCGCTGAATCCCCTTAACTTGGGAATGCTCCTCGTTTCACAGGGGGCTCCCCCCACAATCATCCGCACCCGCGATGCGGCCTGAATAGCCGGCCTCCTATTGGTAAAGCTGGCCTTTTGGCTGTCGCGCTTGACCCGGGTGACCTGATGCGCGCAATCCTCCGGTGCTGGCTGCTTGGTGTGGCGCTGCTGAACGGCGGCGCTGCCGCTGCCGAGGACCCTTGGGCCACGACGCTGCAGTTCCACCGCCGTGCTGCCTACCAGGACGCCGTGGCCCAGCGCGCCAAGCTCCAGCAAGAAGCACGCGCCGCGCGTGCCGCCGGCCGGATCGCCAGCTGGGCTGCGCTGGAGGGCCTGCGCCTGGGTTTGCTGGCCGAGCGCGGCGACGCCGCAGGCGCGGCGATCGCAAGGGAGCTGGCCACGGCGTTGGCCGGTGACCCCGCACTCGCCGCGCCGAGCGCCGAGCGCATCTCGACCTTGCTGGGGCTGGCATGGTGGCAGTTCGGGGAGCGTGACCTGCCACAGGCCCGCGCGCTGCTTGCGCGCGCTGCGCGGGACGCCGCATCACTCGACCATTCGGCTTGGCGATCGGAAGTGGCCGCCGCCCAGGCCATGCTGCTGAGCGCTGAAGGGGATGCGACCGCTGCGCAGCTCGTCGCGCAGGAGGCTCTGGAACGCAGCCTAGACCCGCTTCTCAAGCACCAGGTGTTCGTGGAATCACAGGTGTACGCCCGCTTCATCAGCCTGCATGGCGCCGAAGCAGCCGAACGGCTGCTGGCCGACCTGCAGGTCCAGGCTGCCGCGATCGATGCAGACGACCTGCCCTACCTGGCCCTCAACTACGCCGTCTGGAAAGCGCGCGTGCTGCGCAAGTCGGGCCAGCCGCAGGCAGCGCTGCGGACGCTGCGGGCCACGCTGGAGCCGCTGTCCCGCAAGCCTGGCTTCGAAATCCTGCCCTTTGCCCGAATGACCGAGGGGCGGCTGCTGATGGAGCTCGGCGACTGGCGCGCGTGCGTGCAGGCCGTATCGGCGCTGACGTCGGAGGCCTATTCGGAATGGCTGCGGATCGACAGTCTGTACTCCACTGCCGTTTGCCGCGCCCGAGGTGGCATGCCCGGCGCCCGGGAAGACATCGCCCGGCTCGACGCGTTCCTGCCGCGGCTCCGCCAAGCCCCGAACCTGCTCGAAGACCTGTTGACAGCCCAGGGCCAGGCCCTGGCAGCCCTGGGCGATCATGCCGCTGCCTTCGACAAGATCAACCGAGCGCGCGAGGCCACGCTGGAGCGGGTCGCCAAGGCCAACGAGGAAGCCCGCCAGCGCGTGGAGACGGTCTACCAAGTCGCTGCCAAGGAGAAGGAGAACGCCGACCTCAAGGCCCGCGAGCAACTCGCCGAGCAGCGGCGCTGGGTGCTGGCCATCGCGCTGGCGATAGCCGTGGCGGTGCTCGCATTCGTGGCCGAACTGCTGCGGCGCCAGTCCGCCCAGCGCCGGCAGCTCGCGTCGATGGCCGCGGACCTGCAAGCCCTCAACGCCTCCCGCACGCGTCTCGTGGCGGCAGCCTGCCATGACCTGCGCCAGCCCGCCCACGCGCTGGGCATGCTGGCTGAAGTGGCCGCCGCCCAGGTGCCCGCGCAGGCTCGCGGCGCGGTCGATGCCATCCGCCGCGCCAGTGCCAGCCTGTCGGACCTGCTCGACGCGCTCTTCGACATGGCCCGCCTGGAGTCTGACCGCTATCAGCCAAGCATCGGGCCGGTCTCGCTGGGCGACCTGTTGGGCGACCTGCGCTCGCAATTCACCGTCACCGCACTGGGCAAGGGCTTGCGGCTGAGCATCGATGAGGTCGATGCCACCGTGCGCAGCGACGCCCACCTGCTGCGTCGCATGGTGATGAATCTGCTGTCCAACGCGATCAAATACACGGTCGCCGGCAGCGTGGACGTCCGCGCGCAGCGTCTGGGCGACGACTGGCTCGTCAGCGTGACTGACACGGGCCCGGGGATTCCAGCAGAGCAGCAGGAGGCCGCCTTCTCGGAGTACGTCCGCCTGGACAGCTCGGCCGGCTCCGACGGCCTCGGTATAGGCTTGGCGATCGTCAAGCGGTCGGCCCGCCTGCTCGGCCATCGCCTGACGCTGACGTCCACCGTAGGCCGCGGCAGTTGCTTCACGCTCGCCCTGCCTGCCATGGATGACGCGCCGGCTGTGGTCGACGGGCCGGCCGAGGCCGTCGGTGCACATCAGCTCATCGGGCTGGTCGACGACGACGACCAGATCCGCCACGCCATGCAGGAGCTGCTGCGCCTGCACGGCTACGCCGCCTGCGCTGCACCCACGTTGGAAGCGCTGCAGCAGCAACTGGCAAGCGCAGGCACACCCCGGCCTGATCTTGTGCTGTCAGACTTGCACCTTGGCGCGGGCGACAGCCTGGACGGCCTGGCCGAACGGGTGGGGCCGAATGGGCCGTGGGCCGGCGTGCCGGCCTTGCTGATCACGGGTGACCTGAGCGCGCACGTCCTCCGGAGGTGCCAGGCTCTGGGCATCACCACCGCCCACAAGCCGCTGCCCGTTCGCAAGCTGCTGCGCCTGATCCAGGATCTGCTGCGTGACGAGACGGTCACCAGCACCACGGCGCCTCGACCCATCCTCGGCCACTGAGCGCCCGCCCCGGCGGTCACTTGGGGTAGAGCACCATCTGCGTGCAGCGGAACAGCGCCATCGTCTTGCCGGTGGCGAGGTTCGTCACCACGGCGTCCCACACCTGGGTCGTGCGCCCGAGGTGCACGGCCGTCGCGACGCAGGCCACCGTCCCGTCGCGCGCGGTGCCGAGGTGGTTGGACTTCAGCTCCACGGTCGTGAACCCGACGGCGCCCTCCGGCAGGCTGGCGATGCAGCCGTAGCCGGCGCAGGTGTCGGCCAGCGTGACGATGCTGCCGGCGTGCAGGAAGCCGTTGGGTGCCATCAGCGCCTCATGCACCGGCATCTCGGCGTGCACCTGCCCGTGCTCGACCCGCGTGATGACGATGCCGAGGTGCCCCGGCAGATTCCGCGCGCCGGCGGCATTGAGGGAGGCGGCATCGGCCATGAAGGTTCTCCTGCAAATGTCGAGATCGTAGTGACCATGAAAAAGGCCAGCACGCGGCTGGCCTGGTGACGGGTGCTGACGTTCCGATCAGCTGCGCGAGAGCGTGGCCTTGAGCATGCTGGTCAGCAGGTCCAGCGACTCGGCCAGGTGGGCCCGCGTCTCCACCGAGAGGCCCGGCTTGGCCGAGGCCACGCGCAGGTCGTTGGCGAGTTGCGTTGCGTGGTAGCGGGCCATCGAGAACGCATCGGCGTAGACCGTCGCGCCGTTGGTCGAGCGGTTGAGCTGGGCCTGCAGGCGGCGCAGGTATTCGCGCTGCAGGCTGCGGCGCATGCGGTCGATCTCGGCACCGGTCTTGAGCTCGCTGAAGATCGCGCCCTGCAGCGTGCCGTAGACCTCGTTGAGAGAGACAGCGCCCTTGCGCTGGGCTTCCGGCAGATAGCTGCTCATCTCGATGAGGCGACGCGCCGTGTTGGCCGACATCAGGCGATCCAGCACCCGGCCCTGCAACGCGGCGACGGCATCGGGAATCGACAGCGGCAGGCCGCGGTCCCACTCGTTGTAGTCCAGCGTCTGGGTGGCCAGGAACTCCGGCTTGAACTTGAACGAGTCGCTGGACAGCAGGCCGCTGGCGATGAAGCGCAGGGCATCACGCTGCTGGGCGTTGTCCACCGGCTTGAAGGCCGGGCCCGTGGTCACACCCGGCACCACGCGCTCGGCGTACAGACCGCCAACGTACTTGCTGACGTTGTTGGCCGTCATGACGAGTTGGCGGAAGGACTCGGCCACCGAGCGGCGGTTGCGCAGCGGGTCGTCACCGACCGAGGCCGGGCGAGCCTGCACGCGCTCCCACAGCTCCTGGCTGAGCTTCAGGCGCTTCCTGGCGTAGGCCAGCGGGTCGTCACCCAGGTCACGCTGGTTGGTGCGCGGGTCGAAGCCGTCGTAGGGACCGCCGACGCCCTGGTCGAAGTCGTCACCGTAGGCGAGCTTCGGATCGGTGGAGCGCGCAGCGATCTTGGCCAGTTCGGCGGCTTCCTGGTCGGCCGCGATGGGCTTGTAGGCGTACTCGATGGCCCAGTAGTCGTAGGCGCCGAGCGTGGTGTTGGTCAGGCTCGCCTTGGGCTCGCCCTTGAGCGGCAGGTTGTAGGCGTTGTAGTCCATCACCGAGTTGGAGATGCCATTGGCCTCGGTATAGGCCTTGTCCTTGAGCTGCGCCTGCGTGACCGTGGTGGACGAGCGGAAGTTGTGCTTCAGGCCGAGCGTGTGGCCGACCTCGTGCATCACGACGTCCTTGACCACCGCCTGGGCCAGTGCCTCGGCCTCGGGACCGTTCAGATCCATGCCGTCGCGCAGCGCCAGCAGGTCGAGCGCGAAGCCCAGTTCGTGGGCCTGGTCGGCCATGTAGCTGCACTGCTGCTCGGCCAGGCGCTGGCTTCGCTCACCCATCCAGGCCATGGCCGCCGCATCGTGGCGGTGATCATGGCCCTGGAAGCCCAGCACGTCGTCGGTGGCCAGACGGCGCGAACCGCGGCCGAAGACGTCGCTCATGCCGATGTCGGCGTCCAGGATCTCGCCGGTGCGCGGGTCGCGGTTGCTCGGGCCGATCGCGAAGCCGACGTCGGCCCCCGTGAACCAGCGGATGGACGCATGGGTGGAGTCCATGTTGTCCCAGTCGGCGTCATCCGGCTGCTGCCTGGCCTGGACGGCGTCCTTGAAGCCAATCTTCTCGAAGGCCTTGTTCCACTCCAGGATGCCGGCCTTGACTGCCTCGCGGTACTTCGTGGGGATGTTCTTGTCCATCCAGTACACGATCGGCTGCACCGGCTCGGAGAGCGCAGCCGCCGGGTCCTTCTTCTCGAGACGCCAGCGAGCCACCATGTGCACCCGCGGGTTGGCCTTCAGGTCGTCACCGAGGTTGCTGTAGCTCTCGGTGAAATGACCCAGGCGCGGGTCGGCGAGCCGCACCGCCGCCGGCTGTTCCGGCAGCGCCCGGAAGCTGTAGACAAAGCTGAAGAACATCGAGCGCGGGTCCGGCGTCGCCTGCGGCGGCGTGGGCGTCGGCACGGGCGACGGCGTCAGCGGCGGCGCGGGAATACGCGCGGTGGCGAAATGCACGCGCGAGGTCAGCGTGGAGATCTGAGGGTCGGCGCGGGTGGCCTCGATGAAGGAGTTCGCACGGTCCGGCGCGAAGGGCAGGCGGTAGGCCGCTTCCAGGCGCGTGGAGTAGCCCGGGATGTCGCCGAGCAGGAAGCTGCTCGCATCGACCAGCACGGACTTGCGGTCCGGGTGATCAGCGCTGGCCACCGGCGTGCCAGCGATCAGGCTCGGCGAAAAGGCCTGCTCCAGCACGAGCTTTGACGCGGGGTTGTCGGCGCGGAACTTGGTGTTCAGCGCGATCAGCTGGATCTGGTTGCCCACACGGCGCCATTCGGCCAGCTCGTCGCCCAGCATCTGGCTGGCGTAAAGGCCGCGCTCACCGACCGCATTGGCAACATTGACGCTGAACAGGAAGGGCTTGTTGAAAGCTTCCTTGGGGATTTCGATCCAGACCTTGTCGTCCTTGCGCCAGATCGGGAACAAGCCGGGCTGCTCCTTGGCGCCCTTGATGACGTCGGCAAAAGGCTTGGGCGCCGTGGGGTCAACCGGCGGGCGCGGCGCGGCGGCCGGGGCGGACGCGCTCGCGGCAGGGGCGGCGGGAGTCTGGGCTTGCGCGAGGCCGGTCAGCGCGATCAGCGCGGCAGCAGCCAGGGCAGTACGGGGCATCGGGATCATGGTGTGACCAGCGGAGACGAAAGGACGTGAATGTGGCGTCGGGCGACACTCGCGTCAATCCGAGTCCGCCCGCGTCGCATCGTCGCGCCAAAAGTCGCCAATGACTTCCGTCATGAGTCTCACGCATCTGCTGTATCTGCACGGCTTTCGCTCCTCGCCCGCCTCCGCCAAGGCGCGCCGCATGGCCGCCTGGGCGGCCGAACAGCCTGGTCTCACCTTCGAATGCCCGCAGTTGCCGCCGTCCCCGCTGGCGGCCATGACGCTCGTGACCGAGCGGGTCGCCGGCTGGCCGGGCCAGGGCGTGGCGGTCATCGGCAGCTCGCTGGGCGGCTTCTATGCCACCTGGCTGGCCGAGCGGCCGGCACACCGGGGCTGGCGGGTGGGGCTGCTCAACCCGGCCGTCGACCCGGCCCGTGACCTCGCCCGCCACATCGGCACGCTCACCGCCTGGCACGACCCGGCGCTGCAGTTCGACTTCACGGCGGCACACGTGGCCGAGCTGGCGGCCCTCACCCCGCCCGCCCGGCTGACCCAGCCCTCGCGCTACTACGCTTTGATTGCCAAGGGCGATGAGCTGCTGGACTGGCGCGAAATGTTCACCCGCTATGCCGGCTGCGACGGCAAGGTGTTGGCAGGCAGCGACCACGGCCTCACCGACTTCGACGACCACCTGCCCGGTCTCGTCCGGCACCTGCTGGGCTGAGGCGACAATCGTCCACCTATGTTTGCGCTGTTTGATGATGCCGGGAAGTTCCTCGCCGGCCGTGTGATGTCGGAGGCCGATGCCTCGCTGCAGGTCGAGCTGGACTCGGGCAAGCGGGTCAAGGTCAAGTCGGCCAACGTGCTGCTCAAGTTCGAGCAGCCGGCCCCGGCCGTGCTGCTGGCAGAAGGCCGCGCGCTTGCCGACGACATCGACCTGGATCTGGCCTGGGAGTTCGCGCCCGAAGGCGAGTTCGGCTTCGCCGACCTGGCCCGCGACTACTTCGACGCCAAGGCCGGCGTCGTGCAGCAGGCCGCCGCGCTGTTCCGCCTGTACGACGCGCCGCACTACTTCCGCCGCGCGGGCAAAGGCCAGTTCAAGAAGGCCCCCGAGGAGACCGTCAAGGCGGCGCTGCTCGGCATCGAGCGCAAGCGCCAGCAGGCCCTGCAGATCGAGGCCTGGGCGGACGAACTGGCGGGCGGCACCTGCCCGCAGCCCATCCAGGATCAGATCTACAAAATTCTGTTCAAGCCCGACAAGAACGGCCCCGAGTACAAGGCCGTGGTCGAGGCCAGCAAGCGCTCCCACAAGGCGCCGCTGGACCTGCTGCAGGCGGCCGGCGCGATCACGAGCCCCTACCAGTTCCACTGGAAGCGCTTCCTGTTCGAGAACTTCCCCAAGGGCACCGGCTTCCCGGCGCTGACGGCCCCGGAGATCAAGGACGAGCTGCCGCTGAGCCCGGTGCGGGCCTTCTCCATCGACGATTCGCAGACCACCGAGATCGACGACGCCCTGTCCGTGCAGGGCCTGGGCAGCGGCACGGTCACCTTCGGCGTCCACATCGCCGCGCCGGGCCTGGCGATCACACCCGACTCGCCGGTCGACAAGGTCGCCCGCGAGCGGCTGTCCACGGTCTACATGCCGGGCTGGAAGCTGACGATGCTGCCCGACGAGGTGGTGCAGGCCTACACGCTGATCGAAGGGCGTGACTGCCCGGCGGTGTCGATCTACTTCACGATGGACGAGGCGAGCTTCGAGATCCGGTCGCGCGAGACCCGGCTCGAACGCGTGCACATCGCGGCCAACCTGCGCCACGACAAGCTCGACAGCATCGTGACAGACGCCACGCTCTCCGGCGAGGCACCGGCCGACTATCCCTTCGCCCTCGAACTCGCCTTCACGTGGCGCCTGGCCAAGCACCTGAAGGCCCAGCGCGAGGTGGTGCGCGGCAAACCGGAGAACTTCAACCGGCCCGACTACAACTTCCGGCTGGCCGGCGAGCGCACGGAGGCGCCGAACGGCTCGGAGTCGGTCGAGATCAGCGTGCGCGCCCGCGGCAGCTCGCTCGACCTGATCGTGGCCGAGGCCATGATCCTGGCCAACTCCGCCTGGGGCGGCTGGCTGGCGGAACTCGGCCTGCCGGGCATCTACCGCAGCCAGGCCAGCCTGGCGCCGGGCATCAAGGTCCGCATGGGCGTGAAGGCCCTGCCGCACGCCGGCATGGGCGTGGCGCAGTACACCTGGGCGACCTCGCCGCTGCGGCGCTACGTCGACCTCGTCAACCAGTGGCAGATCATTGCCTGCGCCCGCCACGGTCGCACCGCGGCGCTGGCCGCGCCCTTCAAGCCGAAGGACGCGCAGCTGTTCTCCATCATCTCGGCCTTCGAGTCGGCCTATGCGGCCTACAACGGTTTCCAGAACGGCATCGAACGCTTCTGGACGCTGCGCTGGCTGCAGCAGAACGCCACGACCGAGCTGACCGCCGCCGTGATGAAGGACGGCCTGGTGCGTGCTGATGACCTGCCGCTCGTGTTCAAGGCCCTGGGGTGCGAAACGCTGCCACGGGGCAGCCATGTGAAGGTGCGCATCACCGGGCTGGACGAGATGACCCTGGACGTGCATGCCACGTTGATCGAGCGCCTGGACGAAGCCGCCTCGGCCGACGAGACCGAGACCGACGACGACGACCTGGAGGCGGCTGCTACGCCGCTGGCGCTGGCCATCGACGTCAACGACGCGGGCGACCCGGAGCCGGCTGCCGCCGCGCCAACCGCCTGACATGCCCCGCTTCAGCACGCTCCAGATCGCCCTGGCGTTTTCGCTGGGGCTGCATGGCGCGCTGTTGAGCCTGCGGGTGGCGGCGCCCGACACCTTCAACCGGATCTTCCAGGACACGCCGCTGGAAGTGGTGCTCGTCAACACCCGGTCCAACGAGCCACCGGCCAAGGCCGCCGCACTGGCGCAGGCCAACCTGACCGGCGGCGGCAACCTGGAGGCAGGCCGGGCGACCTCGCCGCTGCCGCCGGCCCGGCAGAGCGAGACGGGCGATGCCGCCGAGGCCCAGCATACGCAGATCTCCAAGCTGCAGGAACAGCAGCAGCAACTGCTGGCCCAGGTCCGCCGCGAGCTGGCGCTGCTGCCGCCGCCCGACCCCAAGCGCGAGAAGAACGATGCCAACGAGCGTGCCCAGGCCGAGAAGCGCCGCCAGCTCGTGGACCTGCTGGCTGAGATCGAGAAGCGCGTGAACGCCGAGAACGCCCGGCCACGCAAACGCTACGTCAGCCCGTCGGTGCGGGAGGTGGTGTATGCGCAGTACTACGACGGCCTGCGCCGCCGTATCGAAGAGCGGGGCACGCGCGACTTTCCCACCTACCGCGGCCGCAAGCTCTATGGCGAGCTGATCATGAACATCCACGTCGACCACAAGGGCCGGGTGATCGAGACCGAGATCGTCGCGCCCAGTGGCAACCCGACCCTGGACAAGCGGGCCATCGCGATCGTTCAGGCGGCCTCGCCCTTCGGCAATTTCACGCAGGACATGCTTAAGGGCGCCGAAGTCCTGGTCATCACCTCGCGCTTCCGGTTCACGCGAGACCAGGAGCTCGAAACCACGCTGACGGGGCAACCATGACCGATCGCTACGCCGTCGTGGGCAACCCGGTCGAGCACAGCCGCTCGCCGGCCATCCACGCGATGTTCGCCGAGCAGACCGGCCAGCCGGTCGCCTATGAGCGGCTGCTCGCGCCGCTGGATGGATTCGAAGCGGCCCTGCGCGCCTTCGCGGCGGCTGGCGCCAAGGGCTGCAACATCACCGTGCCGTTCAAGTTCGAGGCCTTCGCGCTCGCCGCCCGACGCACCGACCGGGCGCAGCTCGGCGGCGCCGTCAACACCTTGCGTTTCGATGCCGACGGCTGGGTCGGTGACAACACCGACGGCGCCGGCCTCGTCAACGACATCCAGCGCAACGCGGCCCGCCCCCTGGCGGGGCTGCAAGTGCTGCTGGTCGGCGCGGGCGGTGCCGCCGCCGGCGTGCTGGGCAGCCTCATCGCCGCGGCGCCGGCGCGCATCACGGTCGTGAACCGCAGCGCCGACAAGGCGCAGGCCCTCGTCGACAGCCATCGCCAGCTTGGCGTGCCCCTGCAGGCGGCCACGCTGACCGACGCGCCGGCCGCACAAGACGTCGTCATCAACGCCACCAGCAGCAGCCTGGCCGGCGCCGCCTCACCCGTTGCCGAACACGTGCTCAAGCCCGGCGCGCTGGCACTGGACATGATGTACGGCCCCAAGGCCCAGCCCTTCCTCGACTGGGCTGCCGCACATGGCGCCGAGCCGCGTGACGGCCTGGGCATGCTGGTGGAGCAGGCGGCCGAAGCCTTCTTCTTCTGGCGTGGCGTGCGCCCCGACACCCGGCCGGTGCTGCGCGCGCTGAGGGCGACGCTGTGATGCGCCACGCGCTGCGCCTGCTGGGCGTGCTCGCCCTGGCCGTGCTGTGCCTGCAGCTGTGGTTCGCCGCGCGCATCGGCCTGATGCGCGTCGTGGCGCCGCAGTCGACGAGCTTTCAGCGCAGCGAGATCGTGCAGCTGCTGACCGAGAAGCACCAGGTCGCCTGGGCGCAGGAGTGGGTGGACGACGCTCAGCTGCCCGCAACGCTCAAGCGCGCCGTCATTGCGAGCGAAGACGACTCCTTCGCCGAGCACGGCGGCGTGGACTGGGACGCGCTGAAGGGCGCCTGGCAGAAGAACGAGAAGGCCCAGGCCCGGGCACAGGCGCGGGGCAAGACCACGGCCAAGGTTGTCGGCGGCTCCACGATCTCCCAGCAGCTCGCCAAGAACCTGTTCCTTTCCGGGGAACGCACCTTGCTGCGCAAGGGGCAGGAGCTGGTCATCACGCTGATGCTGGAAGGGCTGCTGGACAAGCGCCGCATCCTGGAGATCTACCTGAACAGCGTGGAATGGGGCGAAGGCCTGTTCGGCGCCCAGGCGGCGGCGCGCCACTACTTCCGAATCGACGCGGCCCGCCTGGGCGCGTTCGAGGCGGCGCGGCTGGCGGTCATGCTGCCGGCGCCCAAGCGCTTCGAGCGGCAACCCTCCGGCCCCTATGTGATGAGCCGCGCAGGCATCATTGCGTCCCGCATGAACAGCGCCCAACTCCCGTGACTGCCCCGTGACCGACACCCTGGAAATCGCCGCGGCCGCCGCCCGCCTGATCGTGGACGAGGGCATGGACTGGGGCCCTGCCAAGCAACGTGCCGCCCGCGACCTGGGCATCCCGCGCGCCGCGCTGCCGGGCAACGACGAGGTCGAAGACGCCGTGCGCGAGCACATCGCCATCTTCCATGCCGACACCCAGCCGGCCGAACTGCGCGCCCTGCGTGAGCTCGCCGCGCAGTGGATGGGCCGGCTGGCCGAGTTCCGCCCCCACCTGACCGGCGCCGTTTGGCGCGGCACGGCGACGAGGCTCTCCAACCTTCACCTGCAGCTCTACTGCGACGACAGCAAGGCCGCCGAGATCGCGCTGCTGAACCGCGGCATCACCTTCGACGTGGCCGAAACCAGCGCCGGCCGCGGCCGCACGGTGGACATGCTGATCCTGGACGTGCCCTGCCCGGCGTTGGACGAGCGCGTGACGCTGTGCCTGACCATCCTCGACTTCGACGACCTGCGTGGCGCACTGAAGGCGGATGCCCGCGGCCTGACGGAGCGCGGTGATCTCAAAGCCCTGGAACAATTGCTACATGAAGCATGAACCCCCTCTGACGCGTCGTGTCTTGCTCGTTGGCGCGGGCACGGGCGCAGCAGCGCTCGGTGCCGGCCTTGCGTGGCGCACGATGCATCCGCTCGCACCGCCACCCGCGACCCAAGTGTTCTGGGGCAGTCGCTTCAAGGCAGTGGACGGCAGCGACCTGAGCCCATCCGGCTGGTTCGGTAAGCCGTTGCTGGTCAACTTCTGGGCCACGTGGTGCCCGCCGTGCGTGAAGGAACTGCCCGAGATCAACCAGTTCTACAACGAGGCCAAGGGCCGCGGCTGGCAGGTACTGGCGCTCGCCCTGGACTCGTTGGAGCCGGTCCAGACATTCCTTCAGAAGACCCGGCTGGACTTTCCCGTAGCGCTTGCTGGGGCGCAAGGTCTCAGCCTCGTGCGCGCGCTCGGCAACGAATCCGGCGGCCTGCCGTTTTCCATTGCCTTCGACAACGGCGGGACGATCAATTGGCGCCGCCTGGGCGTCACGACGCTGGCAGACCTGCGCGAACTGGCCAAGACTTGAGGCCTCAGGTGGGGAGCGGCTGTCAAGGACTCAATTTCTGCTGAATTTCCCTATCCCGCGGGAATTCGGCCTCAAAACGCGTAAAGTTCGCCCTTCCTCAATTTAGTGGCGCCTCTCTAACCCTGCCGGGCCTGGGCGACGCCACGTGTTTGATGCAAGTTCTCGTCCTGCATGGCCCCAACCTCAACCTGCTCGGCACCCGCGAGCCCGAGGTGTACGGCGCGCAGACCCTGGCTCAGATCGATGCCGAACTGAGCACGATCGCTGCGGATGCGGGCGCGAGCCTGCAAAGCTTCCAGAGCAACCACGAAGGGGCCCTGGTCGACCGCATCCAGGCCGCCCGCACGGACGGCACGCGCTTCATCATCATCAACCCGGCGGCCTACACGCACACCAGCGTCGCCATCCGCGATGCGCTGGCGGCGGTCGCCCTGCCCTTCATCGAAGTTCACCTGTCGAACATCCACCGCCGGGAAGCCTTCCGGCACCGCAGCTACGTGAGTGAGCTGGCGGTGGGCGTCATCTGCGGCCTCGGCGCGAACGGCTACCGCCTCGCGCTGCGACACGCCCTCGAATCGTTGGAAGCCGGCGCCTGACCCCAGGCGCTCGGCTCTTCTTTCTCTCACAACAACAAATCAGCCTGGAGCCACGATGGACCTGCGCAAGCTCAAAACCCTGATCGACCTGGTCTCGGAGTCGAACATCTCCGAACTGGAAATCACCGAGGCCGACGGCAAGGTCCGCATCGTCAAGGCTGACCCGGCGGCGGCCGCCGTCGCCGCGCAGCCCGTCTACGCCCCTGCCCCGGCCGCACCGGTCGTGCTGGCCGCGGCCGGCCCGGCCGCTGCTGCCGTGGTGCCGGCCGCCGCAGCGCCCGCGGCGGCGCCCGTCGAAACCGGTCATGTCGTGAAGTCGCCGATGGTGGGCACCTTCTACCGTGCCTCCAGCCCGAATGCCAAGCCGTTCGCCGAAGTGGGCCAGGCGGTCAAGGAAGGCGAGGCCATCTGCATCATCGAGGCGATGAAGATCATGAACGAGATCGAGGCCGACAAGTCCGGCACGATCACCAAGGTGCTGTGCGAGAACGGCCAGGCCGTCGAGTTCGGCCAGCCGCTGTTCGTGATCGAGTGAGGCGACTCGATGTTCAAGAAAGTTCTGATCGCCAACCGGGGCGAGATCGCCCTTCGCATCCAGCGGGCCTGCCGTGAACTCGGCATCAAGTCCGTCGTCGTCTATTCCGAGGCCGACCGCGATGCCAAGTACGTGCGCCTGGCCGACGAGGCCGTCTGCATCGGGCCGGCGCCGTCCGCGCAGAGCTACCTCAGCATGCCGGCCATCATCGCCACCGCCGAGGTGACCGACGCCGAGGCCATCCACCCCGGTTACGGCTTCCTGAGCGAGAACGCTGACTTTGCCGAGCGCGTCGAGCGCAGCGGCTTCACCTTCATCGGCCCGACGCCCGAATCCATCCGCATGATGGGCGACAAGGTCTCGGCCAAGCAGGCCATGATCCGCGCAGGCGTGCCGTGCGTACCCGGCTCCGAAGGCGCGCTGCCGGAGGATCCGAAGGAGATCATCCGCATCGCCCGCTCGGTGGGCTACCCGGTCATCATCAAGGCGGCCGGCGGCGGCGGAGGTCGCGGCATGCGGGTCGTGCACACCGAGGCTGCCCTCGTCCACGCCGTTCAGACCACGCGTGCCGAAGCCGGTGCGGCCTTCGGCAACCCGGAGGTCTACATGGAGAAGTTCCTGGAGAACCCGCGACACGTGGAGATCCAGGTGCTGGCCGACACCTTCAAGAACGCCGTCTGGCTGGGCGAGCGCGACTGCTCCATGCAGCGCCGCCATCAGAAGATCATCGAGGAGGCGCCCGCACCGGGTATCCCGCGTCGCGCCATCGAGAAGGTGGGCGACCGCTGCGCCGCTGCCTGCAAGAAGATGGGCTACCGCGGTGCGGGCACCTTCGAGTTCCTGTACGAGAACGGCGAGTTCTACTTCATCGAGATGAACACGCGCGTGCAGGTGGAGCATCCGGTCACGGAATTGGTCACCGGCATCGACATCGTGCAGCAGCAGATCAAAATCGCCGCCGGCGAGAAGCTGCCGTTCACGCAGCGCCAGATCGAGCTGAAGGGCCACGCGATCGAGTGCCGCATCAATGCCGAAGACCCGGTGAAGTTCACGCCGTCCCCAGGCCGCATCACGATGTGGCACGCGCCGGGTGGCCCAGGAGTGCGGGTGGACTCGCATGCCTACACGAACTACTTCGTGCCGCCGAACTACGACTCCATGATCGGCAAGATCATCGTCCACGGCGACACCCGCGAGCAGGCGCTGGCGCGCATGCGCATCGCGCTGAGCGAGACGGTCGTGGAAGGCATCCAGACCAACATCCCGCTGCACCGCGAGTTGATGGCCGACGCGAAGTTCATCGAGGGCGGCACGTCCATCCACTACCTCGAAGGCTGGATGGCGGCGCACAAGCGCTGAAGTGGCCTCATGTCGCGGGACAATACGCTGCATGAGCCACCTGTTTGAACTAGCCCTGGTCTGCCGCGAGGCCGACGTCGAGATCGTCAGCGACGCGCTGATGGAGATCGACGCCCTCGCGGTGTCCGTCGAAGACGCGGACGCCGACACCGATGCGGAACGCGCGCTCTTCGGCGAGCCCGGCATGCCCGCCCCCAAGGCCGGCTGGGCCCGCTCGGTGGTGAAGGCCCTCTTCCCCTCCGAACCCGAATCCACGGAAGCCGCCACACTGATCCTTGCGCAGGACTGGGCGGCCGACGTGCATGTGCAGGCCATCCAGGCTGTGCCCGAACAGGATTGGGTGCGCCTGACGCAAAGCCAGTTCGCCCCCGTCGAGATCACGCCCGAGTTCTGGATCGTGCCGAGCTGGCACGAGGCGCCCCCGCAAGCGACGCGGGTGATGCGGCTGGACCCGGGCCTGGCCTTCGGCACCGGCACGCACCCGACGACACGCATGTGCCTGCGCTGGATCGCCACGCGGGCCCGACCCTGGCCGCGGGTGCTGGACTACGGCTGCGGCTCGGGCATCCTGGCCATCGGCGCCGCCCTGCACGGCGCGCAGGCGATCGATGCGGTCGACATCGACCCGGCGGCCGTCACGTCCTCGCACGACAACGCGTCGGCCAACGGCGTGACGCTCAAGGTCGGGCTGCCGGACCTCGCGCAGGGCGAGTACCCGCTCGTCATCGCCAACATCCTGGCTCAGCCGCTGAAGCTGCTGGCCCCGCTGCTGTGCGCTCACGTCGAGCCGGGCGGCCACCTGATCCTCGCCGGCATCCTGAGCCGGCAGGCGGATGAGCTCAAGGCCGCTTATGCGCCGTGGCTTGCGCTGGAGGTCACTGACGAAGAGGACGGCTGGATCCTGATGACCGCCTCCCGCGCCGCATGAGCCTCGCCACGCGCTGCACCGCCTGCGGGACGATCTTCCGGATCGTGGAGGATCAGTTGCGCGTGTCGGATGGCTGGGTGCGCTGCGGTCGCTGCGCCGAGATCTTCGACGCCCGTGAGCTGCTGTTCGACATCGAGCGTGATGCCCCGCCGCCGTGGCCACCGCAGTTCGCACCGGCCGCGGCGCCGCAGCCTCTGCCGCCACCACCGCCCCCTCCGCCGCCACCCCCTCCTCCGCCGGCACCTGCGCCGGTGTTCGAGCCGCCTGCCCCCTGGATGCCGCCACCCGAGCCCGAGCCAAGCCGTGACGAGTTGCCGACCGGCTGGCCTTCCACGGAACTGGCGCGTCACGAACCCCGCTGGGTTGACGACACGCCGGCGCCAGACGCCAAGGCAGCCAAGCTGCCCAAGGCGCCCAATGCCGAGCCGGCACCCCCGATGGCAGCCGACCCGGCGTTCGCGCCGACGACGCAGCAGTCCATCGACGTGCCCGAGTTCATGCGCCGTGCCGAGCGCTCGGCCCGCTGGAACCGGCCGGTGGTGCAGGTGGCGCTGGGGTTGCTGTCGTTGCTGCTGACGGCCGCACTGGCGCTGCAGGTGGTGCTGCACTTCCGCGATGCGCTGGCCGCCCTGCACCCGCCGCTGCGTGGCGCCCTGCACGCGCTGTGCGACGTGGCGGGTTGCGAGATCAAGCCCTGGAAGCGGATCGATGCGCTCAGCATCGACGCCACATCGCTCAACCCGATGGGCAGCGGCGGCTACAAGCTGAGCCTGTCGCTGCGCAACAAGACCGCGGTCGATGTGGCGGCACCGTCCATCGAGCTGAGCCTGACCGATGCCAACGGCGCACCGCTGGCGCGCCGCGTGCTGGGCCCCGAGGCGCTGAGCCCGGTCCTGACGCAGGTGAATGCCGAGTCGGAACAGACGCTGAGCCTCGTCTTCAGCACGGCCGGACAGCGCGTCACCGGCTACAGCGTCAACATCTTCTATCCCTGAGACCGAAGCCGGTGCACCGTCAGGTGCCCGGCCGTCGCGGACGAACCGCGGGCAAGAAAAAACCCGGCACCGCCGAAGCGGGCCGGGTTTCGCGGGAGTTCACCACGGGTGACCGGAGCCACCCGTCGGAACCTTCGCTCAGGGCTTGTTGCCGGTCGGGAAAGGCCAGGCCGCTTGCGGGCTCAGGGCCGTCTTGGCAGCGGGCGCAGCAGCAGCGGCAGCAGCCGCAGCGGCAGGCTTCGCAGCAGGGGCAGGCTTGGCGGCAGCCTTCTTCGGCGCCGCAGCCTTCTTGGCAGCCGGCTTCGCAGCAGGCTTGGCAGCGGCCTTCTTGGGGGCAGCAGCCTTCTTGGCCGGAGCGGCCTTCTTGGGCGCAGCGGCCTTCTTGGCGGGCGCAGCCTTCTTGGCCGGAGCGGCCTTCTTGGCGGGCGCAGCCTTCTTGGCCGGGGTGGCCTTCTTGGCCGGAGCGGCCTTCTTGGCCGGGGTGGCCTTCTTGGCCGGAGCGGCCTTCTTCGCCGGGGTGGCCTTCTTGGCCGGAGCCGCCTTCTTCGCCGGAGCCGCCTTCTTGGCCGGAGCAGCCTTCTTCGCCGGAGCAGCCTTCTTCGCCGGAGCGGCCTTCTTGGCCGGGGTGGCCTTCTTGGCCGGAGCGGCCTTCTTCGCCGGCGTCGCGGCGGCCTTCTTGGCCGGAGCCTTCTTCGGTGCGGCCTTGGCCGGGGTCTTTGCAGTTGCCATGGTTTTCTCCTTGATCAAGTGGAAAAGTCACCGCCTTGCACGGACCGGTCCGTGCAAATGCGGTTATTCACCGTCCGAAAGTCGCTCAGGAGGAACGCCTCGGTACGGTGAATGGGATCGCCATGCAGCCCCGCCACCTCGAGGGTGCTGATGCGGGTTTCGCTCGGTGACTGCATTGGCCAGGTCTTGATCGGGTTGCGGCTGGGGGTCAATCCCAGCTCAGGGCCCCGCCCGATTGATACTCGATGACGCGGGTCTCGAAGAAGTTGCGTTCCTTCTTCAAGTCGATCATTTCGCTCATCCACGGGAAGGGGTTTTCTTCGTTCGGGAACAGGGGCTCCAGGCCGATCTGCACCGCACGGCGATTGGCGATGAAGCGCAGGTAGCCCTTGAACATCGAGGCATTCAGGCCGAGCACGCCGCGCGGCATCGTGTCTTCGGCATATCGATATTCGAGGTCGACGGCCTTCAGGAACAGCGCCTTGATCTCGGCCTTGAATTCGGCCGTCCAGAGGTGCGGGTTCTCGAGCTTGAGCTGGTTGATCAGGTCGATGCCGAAATTGCAATGCATCGACTCGTCGCGCAGGATGTATTGGTACTGCTCTGCCGCGCCGGTCATCTTGTTCTGGCGGCCCATGGCCAGGATCTGCGTGAAGCCGACGTAGAAGAACAGGCCTTCCATCAGGCAGGCGAACACGATGAGCGACTTGAGCAGCGTCTGGTCGGTCTCGGGCGTGCCGGTCTTGAAGTCGGGGTTCATGATCGCCTCGATGAAGGGGATCAGGAACTCGTCCTTGTCGCGGATCGACTGGACTTCGTTGTAGGCGTTGAAGATCTCGCTCTCGTCCAGGCCCAGGCTCTCAACGATGTACTGGTAGGCGTGGGTGTGGATGGCCTCTTCGAAAGCCTGGCGCAGCAGGAACTGGCGGCACTCCGGCGCCGTGATGTGGCGGTAGGTGCCCAGCACGATGTTGTTGGCGGCCAGAGAGTCGGCGGTGACGAAGAAGCCGAGATTGCGCTTGATGATGCGGCGCTCGTCTTCGGTCAGGCCGTTGGGATCCTTCCAGAGCGCGATATCGCGGCTCATGTTCACTTCCTGCGGCATCCAGTGGTTGGCGCAGGTGGCGAGGTATTTCTCCCAGGCCCACTTGTACTTGAACGGCACCAGCTGGTTGACGTCGGTCTGGCCGTTGATGATGCGCTTGTCGGCCGCCTTCACGCGGCGCGCGGTGGTGGGTTCGCCTGAGATCTGGGGCGCGGGCACGGAAACGCTGGCGGCTGCATGCGGCGCTGCAATCGCAGTCGCCGAAGGCATGGCTGCGAGGGGTTTCGCAGCGGAGGTATCTGTGGACTTCAGTTCTTCGTCCCAATCCAGCATGGTGAGCTTCCTATCACGTCGAATTATCGGCAGTGCTTGTGCAAATCAACAAGAACCAGCACGCGGTATTTGCATCATTCGCGCAATGTTTGTTGCGCATGGGCATCGAAAATCGAAAGCGGGAACTTGTCTATACAAGTTCCCGCGCATGCCGCGTTACTGGCAGGCCTCGCAGTCCGGGTTGTCGATCGAGCAGAACTTCATGTCCGTGGCCGGCAGTTCCGGCTCGACGGCCGCGACCGGTGCCGCCGTGGCTGCGGCGACCGGCATCGCGCCGGAAGACACTGCATTCAGCTGACCCGAGCGCGTGACGGTGCTCTTCTCGGCCTGCGTCGCGCTGATCGTGCGGAGGTAGTAAGTCGTCTTCAGGCCGCGCTGCCAGGCGAGCTTGTAGGTCTCGTCGAGCTTCTTGCCCGAGGCGCCGGCCATGTAGATGTTCAGGCTCTGCGCCTGGT
>RXJW01000218.1 GCA_003963005.1 Burkholderiales bacterium | reverse complement strand
TTCGCCGCGTGGTGCTGGCGCCGCAAGGCAGAGGTCGAGGCCAAAGCGCCCGGAGGGAACGCGCAGGAGAGGCCCACACGCTGACGCTGCGTGTGCGTGACTTGCGCATGCGGGCATGGGGCGTAGCTTGTTCCTTCGGACGGATATCAAGGTAGACGGACTCTCAGAGGGTCCCGTGCGGCCGCTTGATCACTCAGCAACTCCCTCATGAGCACCAATGAATCTCAAGTGGCAGGTAGCCCTGCGAGCGCGTGCGACGCTGCTTCCGGAGCCCCCGAAGGCATGTTGGACGGCCACGCCAGTACGCTGACCTTCGTGTCGCTGAACTTCTGGCTTGGCCGCAGCGGCTGGGTCTGTCGCACGCACTTCGGAGAGGTCGGCCGGGGCGCTTCGCCCGATGAAGCAGTGAGCAACTGGCTGAAGCTGAACCGCAACCAGCTGGGGCTGCTGCGCGCCGCCTGGACCGTGCTGGCCGAGGCCGGCGAGTTGCCACCGCATCCGCCCGATGACGAGCCCTCAGACGCACTCCTTGCCGACGCCGAGGTCGGTCGCGCCGCGAGTGCGGCGGCTGCGGAAATGGCCGCCACCCCCGGCTCTACCGCTTAGGCATGCGCTCGATGGACTCGCTCCAAGTACCAGCCGCCGGGCAGCAGGAGGCCGCATTGCTGTCCTGTCCGCCAGACGGCTATGTGCCCCTGAGCGATCTGGCCCGTGCCCTGGGTCAAAGAGTGGACGCGCTCAGCCGGCTCGCGCGGATCTCCATGGTGCCGGATGCCTTGCGCGTCGAGCGCCGGGAGGGCACACGCAGTGTGGCCTGGTACCTGCCGGGGCGCACAGCGGACGGGCTCATCGCTCAGCACCAAGCCGGTCACCCGATGCCTTGGCAGGGCAAGCCCCTCGTGGATGACCTCGCCGGCAAGTACCGGCTTTGGTGCGTCAGAAGGCACCCCAGCGCCTGCTTGAAGTGCCACCGCATCTGGGGCCACAGCGAGCCCCCGGCGAACTTTGAAGCGTACGTGGCCCGCTACACACGTCTGTCGCTCGGCGACAAGGCTCATCTGACTCAGCTCTGGGCGAAACCGCGGCCGCTCTCGGAGGCGATGGAGCACCTGGTCAGGCTGAGTGGGCACGACAGGGTCGTTGAAGCCCTTGAGAACGGCGCCCTGCGCACGCTCGAGCGCGATGGCCGGGCCTGGATGGACTCCCGCGTGATCGACGAGTGGTCGGCTGCCGGCTACCCACAGGCGCTGCCTTCTGCCCAGCAAGTCTGGGCGCTCCCGTCGACCGCGGCGGCATCGAGCAGCGTGGATGTCGGGCAGGTGTTGTGGCTGATTGAGCATGACGAGGTACAGGCCAGGATGGGCAGCGGCCCTGTCTCGAAGGGGCGGTTGTTCGTCGACCTGCTGGAGGTGGGTGCCGTCATAGCCAGGCGTGGGCTGAGCGCCTGTGCGCCGGCTCGCGTGGACGCGGCATGATCCCGGTCCCTTGCCTTTGACAATCTACTCGCAAGCCGATGACTGCCCAACCCCGCGCTGACAATCTCAAGACCACGTACCAGCGATGGCTGGACCGGCGTCATCCGCCGGAGTGCCCGGACTGCAAGCACATCTGGGGGGATCAGGGCGCGCCTGACAGCTTCGAGGACTACGCGCAGCGTTACCCTGAACTGGCGCATGGTGCAAAGCGACACCTCACCGTGGAGTGGGATCCTGGTCTGACCGTCACCGAGGTGGCGAGTTCCGTTGGCTGTTCGCAGGAACACGTGCGTGAGGCGATCGACAACGGCATGCTGGAGGCACGGGAGATCGGTGGCGTGCCGCATGTGACTCGGACCAACGTGACGCTATGGAAGGCGGCCAAGGCGCCCACCGGCGACGGCGCGCGCTCGTGGATCACGCTGGAGGGCGCCAGCGAGCGGTACGGCTTCACTCTTGAGGCACTGCAGGCAATGGTGGACAGCGGGGAGCTCAGCCATCGGCCTGGCGGAGCCGACGGTGGCGATGGGGCGGTTCTGGTTTCCAGGCGGCAGTGCGGCCAGCTCCGCGACAAAGTCGGGTACACCGTGCAGGAAGCTGCTGAGCGCCTGAATCTCAGCGTCCCGCTGATCGAGGAGCACCTCAGTCAAGCAGGGTGGCGACGCTCGGGCGAAATGCTGCCGTACGAGACGGTCCGGTTGCTGTCGCGCCGTCTTGCCCAGCAGCGTGCCGACGCTGAAGCCACGCAGGCGGGGGATGAGGGGCTTGTCTCTGCAAAGGAGGCGATGGCCATCGCCTCCGTGTCCAAGACAACCTTCTATCGGTGGGCCGACGAAGGCTTGGTGCCGCAGGTCGCAAGGCAGAGCGGGGCACGGTATCGCGACGAAGATGTCCGGCGACAGGCTCGCGTCTACTGGGGTGCAGCCCGCCGGCAGGGACAGACGCCACCCGCGTGGATCGCACAGGAGAAGCCGTCGAAGGGCTGACGGAGGTTCAGTTGGGTCAACCACTCGTCCAGGCTGCGGCCGCACCCATCAACCACACGCATCTGCGCGTGCTGCGAGGCGTGTTCAGCGCGGGCCGTCGCTACGCCGTCACGCAGTCGGCCAAGGCCCAAGCCGACCGAGCGTGTGCGTAGGGCGGCGCGATGGCGGTGTACGTCGATGCACTCCTTGATCGCGGCTGGGTCTTGTACGGCCACCCGGTGCTGAGCTGCCATCTCTTCACGGACACCCTTGACCTCTCCGACCTGCATGCGATGGCCCAGCTCATCGGCATGGAGCGCCGCTGGTTTCAGCGTGCCAGGAGTGCCCCGCACTACGACCTGGTGCGCAGTCGCAGAGACATGGCGGTTCGGCACGGCGCAATAGAGTTGGACCGGGCCGCCTCAGTCCGGGTCTGGCAGGCGCGGCGGGACCTGGTGGCCCGTGCTGCTTCGGGCGCGGGCGACCACCCACGCCTGCCGATAGACGATGCCAGCGCACCGGGCCATGGCCAGCGGATGCTTCTCTGAGACGCCCGCGTGCGGGTGCTTCTTTGAACACAAGAACGGAAAATTCCGTTGCAACGCACCACGCTACTGGTAGACTCCGCTTCGCTTACAGCCGTCCTACCCGCCTCGTGCGGACGTAAAAAACATCTAGGCCTTTCAGCTCTAAGCCCACGCAACGTGGGTCAGTTATGGCAGCAGCATCATCTCGGTTGATGCGCTGCGACACGGTTCAGCGGCCCCTTTGGCCGCGTCCATCGAAGCAGG
>RXJW01000169.1 GCA_003963005.1 Burkholderiales bacterium | reverse complement strand
CAACATGGACGAGATCGAGGCGATGGAGTTCATCCTCGACAAGATGAAGGCGTCGAAGAACAACCTGGACTTCTTCGACATGATGCGGCGCGGCGGCTGATCCTTCTCAGCCTGAACTAGCCAAGCTGCCGGAAAGCCCGCTACAATCGCGGGTTTTCCGCCCTGACACCCTGGAAAGTGCGCTGCCGACATGTGTGGCGTGGCTCCCAACCTAAGCCGAGAGGAACGCATGAAAGAAGGCATTCACCCCAACTACCGCGACGTCGTCTTCGTCGACCTGTCCAACGGTTTCCAGTTCGTGACGCGTTCCACCGTCCAGACCAAGGAAACCATCGAGCTCGACGGCAAGACCCTGCCGCTGGTGAAGCTGGAAACCACCAGCGAGTCGCACCCCTTCTACACGGGCACGCAGAAGAGCGTGGACAACCTGGGCGGTCGCGTCGAGAAGTTCCGCAACAAGTTCGCTCACCTCAAGAAGTGATCTTGCGGCAGCCGTCAAGGCTGCACCACTCCCAAAAAGGGCAGCTCGGGCTGCCCTTTTGCATTCTTGCCGCACTGCTGACCGCCTTGTGCCGGACGCGCTCGGTTTGACGGCATGATGCCGGCCGGCTCTTCGTACTTTCTCGCGTGAACCTGCCCACCCCTGCCATCGTCGCCGAGCGCGGCGTCGAACGCCTGCCCCGGCTTGCGCTGATCCTGCTCTGCGCGGCCTACGTGCTGCCCGGCATCTTCGGCCGCGACCCCTGGCGCAATGCCGACCTGACCGCCTTCGGCTTCATGGCCAGCATCGCCGAGGGCCGCGCGCCCTGGTGGCAGCCCGCCATCGCCGGCATCCCGGCCGACGGCGGCCCGCTGCCCTACTGGCTGGGTGCCCTGGCCATCAAGGCCCTGCCCTTCCTGGATGCTCCCGTCGCCGCCCGGCTGCCCTATGCGCTGGTGCTGGTCGGGGTGCTGGTGGCGGTCTGGTATGCGTGCTTCCACCTCGCGCGCACGGACGCCGCCCAACCGGTCGCCTTCGCGTTCGGCGGCGAAGCCCAGGCCGTGGACTACGCCCGCGCGCTGGCCGACGGCGCCCTGCTCGCCCTGATGGCATCGCTCGGCCTGCTGCAGCTCGGGCATGAAACGACACCGGAACTCGTGCAGTTGCTGGCGGTCTCCGTCTACATCTACGGCCTGGCCGCTGCGCCGTTCCGCATGGTCCGTTCCCGCGTGGCGGTGTTGGCCGCACTGCCCGTGCTGGCCGCCAGCGGCGCGCCCACCGTGGCCTGCGCGCTGGGCCTGCTGGGCTTGCTGCTGAACCATCGCTCCAGCTACGACGAAGCCAAGGCCCAGCGCGTGTGGCTGCTGGGCGCGCTGACCGCCGCGGTGCTGGCGGCATGGGCCTTCAATGGCTGGGCCTGGCGCGTGCAGGCCGGCCTGCAACTCGGGTCGCTGCTGAGCCTGCTGGCCTGGTTCTGCTGGCCCGCCGGGCCGCTGGCCCTGTGGACCCTATGGCGCTGGCGGCTGCACCGGCTGCGCCGGCACATCACCGTGCCCGCCATCGCGATGCTGGTCCCGCTGGCGGCCTGCATCTCGATGGACGGCTCGGAGCGCGCGCTGCTGCTGGCACTGCCGTCGCTCGCGATCCTGGCGGCGTTCGCTCTGCCGACACTGAGCCGCAGCGTGGCCGCCGCGGTCGACTGGTTCTGCGTCTTCATCTTCTCAGCGGTGGCGTTGTTCGGCTGGCTGTACTACCTGTCGATGCACACCGGCTGGCCGGCACGGCCGCTGGCGAATCTGAAACGCCTGGCCGAAGGTTTCGAGCCGCAGTTCAGCATGCTTGCCTTGCTGATGGCCATCGCGGCGACGGCCGCCTGGCTGGCCCTCGTGCGCTGGCGCACCGCCCGGCATCGCCATGCCCTCTGGAAGAGCCTGGCGCTGCCGGCGGGCGGTGTGGCACTGGGCTGGCTGCTGGTGATGAGCCTGCTGCTGCCGCCGCTGGACTACGCCCGCAGCCTGGCGCCCCTGGTGGCGCGGCTCAAGGCCCGCATGCCGGATCAGGTCACGTGCCTGGCGGCGCCTGACCAGGGACTGGCGACGCTTGCAGCCCTGGAGTGGCACGGTGGCTGGCAGGTGAAGGGTCGGGGCTCGCTGGCAACTTCAACTTGCAGCTATGCCGTGCTGAGTGCCGGCCAGCCCACACCGCCGGGCTGGCAAGTCGTTGCACAGGTCAAGCGGCCGACCGACCGCAGCGGCGGTGCGGGGCTGGTGCTGCTCAAGCGCCCCTGAACTCAGTGCGCTGGCAAGGCGGCGGCATTGAACGCCGCCTCATCGCCAAGTGCTGCATCACCCGCCAGGCGCACCCGTGCGGCCGGGAACACCAACCGAAATCGCGAACCCTTGCCGACTTCGCTTTCGACGAGCAGCTCGCCACCGTGGCGCTGCATCACGTGCTTCACGATGGACAACCCCAGGCCGGTACCACCCGTTTCGCGTGAGCGACTGCCATCCACGCGGTAGAAGCGTTCGGTCAGGCGCGGGATGTGCTCGCGGGCGATGCCCGGGCCGCTGTCGATGACCGTGACTTCGCCGTTGCCGCCGTCCAACACGCGCCAGGCCAGCTCGATGTCGCCACCCTCCGGCGTGTAGCGCACAGCGTTGTTGACAAGGTTGGCGATGGCACTGAGGAGTTCGCTTTCGACGCCGGCCAGTTCGGCCTGCGTCACCGGGCGCAGACTGAGGCGATGGCGCCCGCTCGACAAGGCCTCGGCGTCCGCGGAGATGCGAGCCAGCAGGCCGTCGAGCGATACCCAGCGGTCCGGCGCAGGCCGCGGGCTGCCTTCGAGCTGCGCCAGCGTCAGCAGATCGGCCACCAAGGTCTGCATGCGCTGGGTCTGCTGGTTCATCAGAGTCAGCACGCGGTCGCGCTCGACCGGTGTCAGCGGCAGGTTGTGCAGCGTTTCGATGAAACCGGCCAGCACAGTCAGCGGCGTCCGGATCTCGTGGGACACATTGGCCACGAAATCGCGCCGCATGGCCTCGTTGCGAACGCGCTCGGTGATGTCCAGTGACAGCACGAGCCGCATGCCCTCGCCGTACTCGCGCACGAGGATGGACAGGGTCCCCTGGCCGCGGCCGTTTGCCAGCACGAGCGGTTCTGCGTAGTTGCCCCCCTGCAGATAGGCCACGAACGCCGGAGCACGGACCAGGTTGGTGATCCGCTGGCGCAGGTCGCGTTGGGGATCGAGCGAGAAATGGTCGGCCGCGACGCGGTTGCACCAGACGATCTGCTCCTGCGCATCGAGCATCAGCACGCCGTTGGGCGACGCCTCGATGGCGGACAGGAACTGCGCCAGCTCCACCCGCCCACGCGACACGGCGCGCTCGCGGTCGCGCACGGCGCGCTCGATGCGATAGCCGATCTCACCCCACAGGCCCGTGTCGCGCGGCGCGCTGTCGGTCTGGCTGCCGCGCAGCCAGTTCAACAAGCGGTGCCCACGCACGGCATCCAACATCAGCACGAGCAGCGCCGCACTGAGGACGCCGAACGCCAAGCCAAGGTGCTCCATGCCCGTGAGGCTGCGGAGCATTTCGCCAACGACGAGCCCCAGCAACGCGGCCCCGAGGGCCATGAACAGCCGGTACAGCAGCCAGGTCATGTCGCGCGCACGTGCCTCAAGCGGAGAGCGCGCTGCTGTGCTGCGTCAGGCGGTAGCCGGCGCCTCGCACAGTCTCGATCATGCGGGCGCACTGCACACGTTCCAAGGCCTCGCGCAGGCGCTTGACGTGAACGTCGATGGTGCGCTCCTCGATGAAGACGTGGTCGCCCCACACGCGGTCGAGCAGTTGCGAGCGGCTGTGAACGCGCTCCGGGTGCGTCATGAGGAAGTGCAGCAGGCGGAACTCGGTCGGGCCCAGCTTGACCTCGGTGCCATCACGGCTCACGCGGCGGGTGCCCGGGTCCAGCAGCAGCGGGCCGACTTCGACCGCGCTGTCCAGCGCCTCGGGCGCCTTGCGGCGCAGCACCGCACGGATGCGCGCCAGCAGCTCGTTCGTCGAGAACGGCTTGGTGATGTAGTCATCGGCACCCGCATCCAGACCGGCGATCTTGTCGCCCTCCTCGGCCCGCGCGGTCAGCATGATGACCGGCAGTTCCTTGGTGCGTGCGGTGCTGCGCCATTGGCGAGCCAGGGCGACGCCGCTCTGACCCGGCAGCATCCAGTCCAGCACGACGAGGTCGGGCAGCACGCGGTCGACCTCGTACTGCGCCTGGGTGGCGCTGCCCGCCAGCGTCACCTCGAAGCCGGCGTGACGCAGGTTGATGGAAATGAGTTCGGCGATTGCCGATTCGTCCTCCACCACGAGAATTCGACTCATATCAGTGCTCTTTCGAAATTAGTGCCTGGACCCTGCAACCGTCGTGCAACCGGCTGGGCCGAGTCACCGACAGTGCCCCCTGGAGGGGCCGGCGAAGCCGTTAGGGCGTGGGCTAACGAACCATGGTTTCGACGGCTTCGGGCGTGTTGTGGCGCACGTCCTGGCCCTTGACGACATAGATCACAACCTCGGCGAGGTTCTTGGCGTGGTCGCCCACGCGCTCGATCGCCTTGGCCACGAACACCAGGTCGATGGACGACGAGATCGTGCGCGGGTCTTCCATCATGTAGGTGATCAGCTTGCGCAGCAGGCCGTCGAATTCCTTGTCGATCTCGTCGTCGTGCTTGAGCACGTCCAGCGCCCGCTCGACATCCAGCCGGGCGAAGGCATCCAGCGACTTGCGCAACTGGCTCGTCGCCAGTTCGGCCTCGTAGGCCAGGTCGCTCATCGGCACGCGCAGGCGGCTGGAGACACCGCTGGACACCAGACGCTGCACGGTGCGGGCGATGCGGGCGGCCTCGTCGCCGACGCGCTCCAGGTTTGCGATGCTCTTGGAAATCGCGATCAGCAGGCGCAGGTCGCGCGCCGTCGGCTGGCGGCGGGCGATGATGGTGGAGAGATCGCGGTCGATCTCGACTTCCATGGCGTTCACGCGGCCTTCACGCGCCAGCACCTCGTCAGCCGATTCGGCCGAGAAGTCACTCAAGGCCTGCACCGCCTGGGCCACCTGGGCCTCGACGAGGCCGCCCATCTCGAGCACGCGGGTAGAGATGCCGCTGAGTTCGGCGTCGAATTGGGTGGAGAGATGTTTGTCGACCATTGCTGGCTCCTGGGTCAGCCGAAGCGACCGGTGATGTAGTCCTCGGTGTCCTTGCGCTTGGGCTTCATGAAGAGCTCGGCCGTCGGCCCGAACTCGATGAGGTCGCCCAGGTACATGTAGGCCGTGTAGTCCGAGCAGCGGGCGGCCTGCTGCATGTTGTGCGTCACGATGGCGACCGTGTAGTCGCTCTTGAGCTCGTGGATGAGCTCCTCGATCTTGCCGGTGGAGATCGGGTCCAGCGCCGAGCAGGGCTCGTCGAGCAGCAGCACCTCGGGCTTGATGGCGATGCCGCGGGCGATGCACAGGCGCTGCTGCTGGCCGCCCGACAGGCCGGCGCCGCTCTGGTTGAGCTTGTCCTTCACTTCCGTCCAGAGCGCGGCCTTCTTGAGGGCCCACTCGACGCGTTCGTCCATCTCCACGCGCGGCAGCGTCTCGAACAGGCGCACACCGAAGGCGATGTTGTCGTAGATCGACATCGGGAAGGGCGTGGGCTTCTGGAAGACCATGCCGACCTTGGCGCGGATCAGGCTCACGTCGTCCTTGCTGGACAGGATGTCTTCGCCATCCAGCAGGATCTGGCCTTCGGCGCGTTGCTCGGGATAGAGCTCGAACATGCGATTGAGCGTGCGCAGCAGCGTGCTCTTGCCGCAACCCGACGGGCCGATGAAGGCGGTGACCTTCTTCTCGGGGATGTCGAGGTTGATGTTCTTCAGCGCGTGGAAGTTGCCGTAATAGAAGTTCAGGTTGCGCACCGAGAGCTTGGCGCGCTCGCCCACGGGCGTTTCGACTTTGGCGTCCATGGATCAGGTCCTTAGTGTTTGTTCTTGAAGAGCACGCGGGCCAGGATGTTCAGCATCAGCACGCCCACGGTGATCAGGAAGACGCCGGCCCAGGCCAGCTTCTGCCAGTTCTCGTAGGGGCTCATCGCGAACTTGAAGATCGTCACGGGCAGGCTCGCCATCGGCGCGCCGAGGTCGCTGGTCCAGAACTGGTTGGACAGCGCCGTGAACAGCAGCGGCGCCGTCTCGCCGGACACACGGGCCAGGGCCAGCAGGATGCCGGTGATGACGCCGGCACGCGCCGCCTTCAGCGTGATCGACAGGATGACCTTCCACTTCGGCGTGCCCAGCGCATAGGCCGCCTCGCGTAGCGCGTTGGGCACCAGGCTCAGCATGTTCTCGGTCGTGCGGATGACGACCGGGATCACCAGCAGCGCCAGCGCCATCGAACCGGCAAAGCCGGAGAACGTCTTGACCTTGGCCACGATCACCGCATACACGAACAGGCCCACGACGATCGAGGGTGCGGACAGCAAGATGTCGTTGATGAAGCGCACCGCGCTGCCCAGCCAGGTCTTCTGACCGTACTCGGCCAGGTAGACGCCGGCCAGGATGCCGATTGGCGTGCCCACCAGCGTGGCCAGGCCCACCATCACGAAGCTGCCGAAGATGGCGTTGGCCAGGCCACCGCCCTCGCCTTGCGGCGGCGGCGTCATCTGCGTGAACGTGGCCAGGCTCAGGCCACCGATGCCGAGGTAGATCGTTTCGAACAGGATCCAGATCAGCCAGAACACACCGAAGGCCATGGCCCCCAGCGACAGGGTCAGCGCCACCGCGTTGATGCGCTTGCGCTTGGCATGCATGGCCAGACGGCCCACGTCGAGTTGGCTCATGAGCGGGCTCCTTCGCCCTTCTTCAGGCGTGCCAGCAGCAGCTTGGAGATGGACAGCACGATGAAGGTGATCAGGAAGAGCACGAGGCCGAGGTACATCAGCGAGGCCTGGTGCAGGCCCTCGCCGGCTTCAGCGAATTCGTTGGCCAGCGTCGAGGTGATGCTGTTGGCCGCCTCGAACACCGACAGGGAGCTGAGCTGGTTCATGTTGCCGATGACGAAGGTCACCGCCATCGTCTCGCCCAGGGCGCGGCCCAGGCCCAGCATGATGCCGCCGACCACACCGGTCTTGGTGTAGGGCAGCACGACACGCGAAACGACTTCCCACGTGGTGGCGCCGAGGCCGTAGGCCGACTCCTTCAGCATGGGCGGCGTGACCTCGAACACGTCCCGCATCACCGAGGCGATGAACGGGATGATCATGATGGCCAGGATGATGCCGGCCGACAGGATGCCGATGCCCACCGGCGGGCCGGAGAACAGCGCGCCGAGGTAGGGCACGCCCCCGAACACGGCCTGCAGCGGTTGCTGGACGAACGTGGCCAGGATCGGGCCGAACACCAGCAGGCCCCACATGCCGTAGACGATGGACGGCACGGCGGCCAGCAGTTCGATGGCGATGCCCAGGGGGCGCTTGAGCCAGCCGGGCGACAGCTCGGTCAGAAAGATCGCAATGCCGAAGCTGACCGGCACGGCGATGACCAGCGCGATGAAGGAACTGGCCAGCGTGCCGTAGATCATCACGAGGCCGCCGAACTTCTCCTGCACCGGATCCCATTCCGCGCTGGTCAGGAAGCCCAAGCCGAAGGCCTTGAGAGCCGGAGCTGCGCCCATGATGAGCGAGGCAATGATGCCGACCATCAAGGCCAGCGTCAGCCAGGCAGCGCCTTGCGAGAGCGCCGCAAATACGGCGTCCGCCCAGGGTGCGACGCGGCGGCGTGTGGGCGGTGGTTTCATGGATTGGGGCTGAGGTTCGCTGCGATCAGCATCGGTGCTGTCGGCGGGGAGGATGGCGGCCAAGGAACCTCCAGGGATGTCAGGTCAGAAACGTCGGGCGCCGCCTGCGACAAGGCCCGGCATTGGCCGGGCCCGTGCATCAGCGCCCTGGGATCACTTGTAGGCGATGGACTTGCCGGCCGTGTCCTTGATGCTGTCGGTCCACTGCTTGCGCACCAGATCCTTGACGTTGGCCGGCAGCGGCACGTAGTCGAGGTCATCGGCCATCTTGTCGCCGTTCACGTAGGCCCACTCGAAGAACTTCAGCGCGGCGCTGGCGTTGGCGGCCTTGTCCTGGGACTTGTACATCAGGATGTAGGTCGGGTTGGTCAGCGGCCAGGCAGTCTTGCCGGGTTGGTCGGTGGTGATCTGGTAGAAGGTCTTGTTCCAGTCGGCACCGGAAGCGGCCGCCTTGAAGGCGTCATCGCTCGGGTTCACCCACTGACCGTCCTTGTTCTTCAGTTGCACGTACGTCATCTTGTTCTGCTTGACGTAGGCGTACTCGACGTAGCCGATCGAGTTGGGCAGGCGCTGCACGAAGGCGGCAACCCCTTCGTTGCCCTTGCCGGCCGTACCGGCCAGCCACTTGACGGTCGTGCCTTCGCCGACCTTTTCCTTCCACTCCGGGCTCACCTTGGACAGGTAGTTCGTGAAGATGAAGGTGGTGCCGGAGCCGTCCGCACGGGCCACCGGGGCGATGGTGGCGTCAGGCAGCGTGACACCCGGGTTCAGGGCGGCCAGCGCCGGGTCGTTCCACTTGGTGATCTTGCCCAGGTAGATGTCGGCCAGGACCGGGCCCGTCAGCTTCAGCTGGCCCGGGGTGATGCCCTTGACGTTGATCACCGGCACGACGCCGCCGATCACGGTCGGGAACTGCACGAGGCCGTCCTTGGCCAGCTCATCGTCCTTCAGAGGCATGTCCGAGGCGCCGAAGTCGACCGTCTTGGCCTTGATCTGGCGGATGCCGGCGCCGGAACCGACCGACTGGTAATTGATGCGGGCGCCGGTGGCCTTGTTGTAGGCATCGGCCCACTTGGCATAGATGGGGGCCGGGAACGTTGCGCCGGCGCCGGTCACGTCCTGGGCCTGAACGGCCGAGGCACCGAACAGACCGGCCACCGTGGCGGCGAGAGCGAGGGACTTGCTGACCTGAACAAAGTTCATCTGGAACACCTTCCGCGGAGCGGGTTTGACGATAGACAGCATCCTAGGGATCGAATGTGACGGTTCGGTGACGGCAAGTTCATGCAAAGAGCAGCGCGGGCGCGACAACCATCACGATCAAAGGCCCGTCGACCCCGTTTGTGACAGTGTCATTTTCGATTCATGCTTTCGTCATGTTGCATTTTTAGAGTGTTTGGCGCCTCAATCCCATCCCTTGGAGACTCTTCATGATCCGTCGCTCGTCACTGCTCGCCCTGAGTGCCAGCCTCTTGCTGGCTGCCTGTGCCACCACGCCAGCACCGGCGCCCTTGGCCGATACGCTGGCACGTGACCCGCAGCTCAGCACTTTCAACCGCCTCGTGGCCCAAGCGGGCCTGACCGACGAACTGCGCGCCCAAGGCCCGCTGACGGTCTTCGCGCCGTCCGACGACGCCTTCAAGGCGGTTCCCGCCAAGACGATGGAAGCGCTGGCGGCCGACCCGGCCCAGCTCAAGGCCGTCCTGACCTATCACATCCTCGACGGCCGTGTGGCAGCCGCCGACGTCAAGCTCGGCCCGGCCAAGACCCGCCAGGGCGCCTCGGTGAACCTCGCCAAGGCGGGCACCTTCGTGACCGTGGACGACGCCGTCGTGCAGCAGGCGGACGTGACCGCGACCAACGGCGTGGCCCACGTCGTCGACCGCGTGCTGATGCCGCCGAAGAAGTAAACCGCTGACCAGGGGCCGCCTCCGGACCCCGCAAAAAAAGGCCGCCCTCGGGCGGCCTTGTCATTCGCGCACGGCGACTCAGCCTGCAGCGACGGCGTTAGCGAGCCGCTGCGCGCAACGCTGGGCCAGCCCGGCATCCGAGGCCTCCACCATCACGCGGAGCAAGGGCTCGGTGCCCGACGGACGGATCAGCACCCGGCCGCGATCGGCCAGCTCGGCCGTCACCGCGACCTGCTCATCCGCGAGGCGGGTATTCGTTTTCCAGTCCTGGCCCGGCTGCAGGCGCACATTGATCAGCGTCTGCGGGAACAGGTCCACGCCCTGCAGCTGGTCCGACAGGCTTCGCCCGCTGCGACAGACCGACTGGAGCACCAGCAGCGCGCTGACGATGCCGTCACCCGTGGTGTGCTTGTCCAGCGCCAGCAGGTGGCCGGAGCCTTCGCCGCCGAGCTGCCAGCCGCGCGCCGCCAGCTCTTCCAGCACGTACCGGTCGCCCACCTTGGCCCGCACGAATTCCACATCGCGGGAGCGCAGCGCCACTTCGACGGCCATGTTGGTCATCAGCGTGCCGACCGCGCCCGGCACCCGCACCCCCTGGCTCAGGCGGTCCGCCACCATCACGTAGAGCAGCTCGTCGCCGTTGTAGAGGCGCCCGTTGGCATCTACGAGCTGCAGCCGGTCGGCATCGCCGTCCAGGGCCACGCCGTAGTCGGCGCCGTGGGCCTTCACCGCCTCCACCAACGCCCCCGGTGCCGTGGCACCAAAGCCGGCATTGATGTTGAAGCCGTCGGGCTTGCAGCCGATGGCGATGACTTCAGCGCCGAGTTCGTGGAAGACGTCCGGCGCCACGTGGTAGGCCGCGCCGTGCGCCGCGTCGACCACGATCTTGAGGCCCTTGAGTGTCAGGTCCGAGCCGAAGCTGTTCTTGCAGAACTCGATGTAACGACCGCGGGCGTCTTCCAGCCGCTTGGCACGACCGAGGCTGGCGGAGTCGACCCACTGGGGGGCTTCTTCCAGCGCAGCTTCAACGGCGAGTTCCCAGGCGTCGGGCAGCTTTTCACCCTTGGCCGAGAAGAACTTGATGCCGTTGTCGGCGAACGGGTTGTGCGAGGCGCTGATCACCACACCGAGGTCCTGGCGCAGCGCGCGCGTCAGGTAGGCGACGCCCGGTGTGGGCAGTGGCCCGGTCAGCAGCACGTTGACGCCAGCGGAGGCAAAACCCGCCTCCAGCGCCGATTCGATCATGTAGCCGGAGATGCGGGTGTCCTTGCCGATGAGGACGGTGGGGCGCTTGGTGCTTGCGCGCAGTACGCGGCCCACGGCATGGCCCAGGCGCAGCATGAAGTCGGGCGTGATCGGATCCTGGCCCACGGTCCCGCGGATGCCATCGGTGCCAAAGTACTTGCGGCTCATCGAGCTCTTCCTCTTATTCAGTGGCCCGAATTGTCGCCGCATCGACTGCAGCCCAGACCTTGAGGGCGTCCACCGTCGCGGGGACATCGTGCACACGCACGATGTGCGCCCCCTCGGTCACGGCCCTCAGCGCTGCGGCCACGCTGGCCGCCACGCGCTCGCCCACAGGGCGCCCGGTGATGTCGCCCAGGGTGCGCTTGCGGGACCAGCCCGCCAGCAGCGGCTGGCCCAGGGCGAGCAGGCGACGCTGCCCGGCCAGCAGCGCCAGGTTGTGCTCGGCCCGCTTGGCGAAACCGTAGCCGGGGTCCAGCACGATCGCATCGGTCGGGATGCCTGCGGCACGGACGGCCTCGACACGCCCGGCCAGGAAGGCGGCGACCTCGGCGACGACATCGCCGTAGTCCGCCAGGTCCATCATCGACGCCGGCTCACCGCGCATGTGCATCAGGCAGACGCCCGCGCCGCTGCCGGCCACCACGTCCAGCGCACCCGGGCGCTGCAGGGCCTGCACGTCGTTGATGATGTCCACGCCGGCATCCAGCGCCCTTTGCATGATCTCTGGCTTGTAGGTGTCGACCGAGACCGGCACGCCGAGCGTCACGGCGGCCGCCAGCACGTCGGCGATGCGGGCCCATTCACCTTCGACTGCCACGTGGGGCGCGCCGGGCCGGGTCGATTCGCCGCCGATGTCCAGGATGTCCACGCCCTGCGCCACCAGTTGTTCGCAGTGGGCGATGGCCGCCCGGGTGTCGTCGTGCACGCCGCCATCGGAAAAGGAGTCGGGCGTCACGTTGACGATGCCCATGACGCGCGGGCGGCTGAGATCGATGCGAAAGCGCCGGGTCTGCCAATGCATGGTGGTCTGCCGGAAAGGACGACGGGCCCGGTGGATGCCGGGCCCGTCGGGGGATGGAGGGATCAGGCTGCGGCGGGAGCGCCGTCGGTGCTGACCGGCGGCGTGCCGCTCGGGCCGCTGCTGGGCGCCGAGGGCGTGCCGCCCGGCTCACGCGGCGGCCGGCCGGCCATGATGTCCAGGATCTGGTCGCGGTCGATGGTTTCCCACTTCATGAGTGCGGCGGTCATCGCCTCGACCTTGTCGCGGTTGTCTTCCAGGATCTTCTGGGCGACGGCGTACTGCTCGTCCAGGATGCGGCGGATCTCGGCATCGACCTTCTGCTGCGTGCTCTCGCTGATGTTGGCCGTCTTGGTCATGCTGCGGCCGAGGAAGACTTCGCCCTCGTTCTCGGCATAGACCATCGGGCCCAGCAGTTCGCTCATGCCGTAGCGCGTGACCATGTCGCGGGCCATGCGGGTGGCGCGTTCGTAGTCGTTGGACGCGCCGGTGGAGATGTCGTGGACGAACAGGTCCTCGGCAATGCGGCCACCGAACATGATGCTGATGCTGTTGAGCATCTGCTTGAAGTACAGGCTGTGCTGGTCGCGCTCGGGCAGCTGCCAGGTCACGCCCAGCGCGCGGCCGCGCGGCATGATGGTGACCTTGTGGACCGGGTCGGTGCCGGGCAGCAGTTCGGCGACGACGGCGTGACCGGACTCGTGGTACGCGGTCGCGCGCTTCTCGTCCTCGGTCATGACCATGCTCTTGCGCTCGGGGCCCATATAGAGCTTGTCCTTGGCGCGCTCGAAGTCGATCATCTCCACGAGGCGGGCATTGCGACGGGCGGCGAACAGGGCGGCCTCGTTGACGAGGTTGGCCAGGTCGGCGCCACTCATGCCGGGCGTGCCTCGAGCCAGGATGGACGCGTTGACGTCCTGGCCGATCGGCACCTTGCGCATGTGGACGTTCAGGATCTGCTCGCGGCCGCGGATGTCCGGCAGCGTGACGTAGACCTGGCGGTCGAAACGGCCCGGGCGCAGCAGCGCGGGGTCCAGGATGTCCGGGCGGTTGGTCGCCGCGATGACGATGACGCCGAGGTTGGTGTCGAAGCCGTCCATCTCGACCAGCATCTGGTTGAGCGTCTGCTCCCGTTCGTCGTTGCCACCCCCCAGGCCGGCACCGCGATGGCGGCCGACGGCGTCGATTTCGTCGATGAAGATGATGCAGGGCGCGCTCTTCTTGGCCTGCTCGAACATGTCGCGCACGCGAGCGGCACCCACGCCGACGAACATTTCAACGAAGTCCGAACCCGAGATCGTGAAGAACGGGACCTTGGCTTCACCGGCGATGGACTTGGCCAGCAGCGTCTTGCCGGTACCCGGCGGGCCGACCATCAGCACGCCGCGGGGAATGCGACCGCCGAGCTTCTGGAACTTCTGCGGGTCTTTCAGGAAGTCGACGAGTTCCTTCACCTCTTCCTTGGCCTCGTCGCAACCGGCGACGTCGGCGAAGGTGATCGTGTTGTTGTTCTCGTCCAGCATGCGGGCCTTGGACTTGCCGAAGCTGAACGCCCCGCCCTTGCCGCCGCCCTGCATCTGCCGCATGAAGTAGACCCACACGCCGATGAGCAGCAGCATGGGCGTCCAGTTGATCAGCATGCTGACCAGGAAGCTCTGCTCCTCGCGGGGCTTGATGTCGAACTTGACGCCGTTGTTGCGCAGGTCGCCCACCAGACCACGGTCCTGGTAGGTGGCCAGCGTGCGCAGCTTGTTGCCCTCGGTGTCCTCGGCAACGATGTCGCCGGTGATGCCGTCAGGCAGCGTGACCGACTTGATCCGGCGTGCCTGGACGAGATCCAGGAACTCGGAATACGTCACCTGCTTGCCGGGTGCCGTCGTGCCGCCGAACTGCTTGACGACCGTGAACAGCACCAGCGCGATCACGATCCAGACGGCGAACTTCGAAAACCATTGATTGTTCACTGCGACTCCTTGGCCCTGATGGCCCAGCGCGGGTTTCAGGACTGTGGGGGCGATTTTAGGTGAGGCAAGGGGTCAACCCCTGCTTTCACCGGTTTTTCAATCCGAGGCCGGCCAAGAATGTCTCGGACGACCGCTCCCGTGACGCCTTCGGCTTGAACGGCTTGACCGTCTTGAAATGGGCCTTGAACAGCGTCACGAGCTCGTTATACCCGCTTCCGTGAAACACCTTGGCCACGAGGGCGCCTTCGGGTTTGAGATGGTGGCTCGCGAAATCGACCGCCAGCTCGATCAGATTGGCGATGCGCGCCGAGTCGGTGACCGAAATGCCGGACAGATTCGGTGCCATGTCCGACACGACCACATCGACCGGTCGCCCCGCCAGCGCAGCCTCGAGTTGCGCCAGCACGGCGTCTTCCTGGAAGTCGCCCTGGATGAACTGCACCCCCTCGATCGGCTCGAATTCGAGCAGGTCCAGCGCAATGATGGTGCCGTTGAGCTGCCCCACCGCGGCCCCGCCCTGCCCCGCCTCCTTGGGCGCGAACTTGCGACGCAGGTACTGGCTCCACGCACCGGGCGTGGCACCGAGGTCCACGACGACCTGGCCCGGGCGGATCAGCTTGAGCTCCTCGTCGATTTCCTTCAGCTTGTAGGCCGCCCGCGACCGGTAGCCGTCCTTTTGCGCCTGCTGGACGTAGGGATCCGAGACATGGTTGTTCAACCAGGCCTTGTTGAGTTTTTTGCTTTTTGTTTGAGTTTTCACACGCGTATTAGAAGGGACAACCGGCCTCGCCGGTTGCGGCGAGGCTCATGTCGCGCAGCGACGTGAAGGCGCTTCGCGCGGGGCCGGAGCCATAATTCGGGGATGGCTCAAATCAATCTCACCCCCGCCCAGCGCAAGGAAAAGCGCGCCGATGCTCATCACCTCGACCCGGTCGTGATGATCGGCGGCGAGGGGCTGACCCCGGCGGTCGTCAAGGAAACCGACGCCGCACTCAAGTCCCACGGTCTGATCAAGGTCCGCGTGCTCGGCGACGACCGCGACGCGCGCGAGGCCATGCTAGCCCAGCTCTGCGACGAGCTGAACGCGGCGCCCATCCAGCACATCGGCAAGCTGCTGGTGCTGTGGCGCCCCATCCCCGAGAGGGTCAAGACGGAGCGCGAAGACGCCCGCCCGGGTCCGCGGGTGGTGAAGATCGTCAAGTTCTCCAAGAGCGGCAATGCCCGCCCGCAGGTGAGCAAGGTGAAGGTGCTCGGCAACGAGCGCGTCACGCAGGGCGGCGAGGTCAAGCGCGCCAAGCGCCGCAAGCCGACCAGCGTCAAGAAGTCTTTCGCAGACTGATCCAGGCCAGGGCCAGCACCGCCAGGCCCTTCACGCCGAAGAAGGCCAGCGACACGCCGTGCAAGGCGGCGAAGCTCGCCACACCCGTGCCGGCACGCGCCTCGGCCATCAGCGGCTGCAGGCCGTAGTACCCGGCAATCGTGCAGAACAGCGCGATCACGGGCAGAAGCAAGCGCATCGAGAACTGCGGCACCGTCTGCCCGGCCTCGGTAGCGTCCCGCGTGAGGCGCCGCTCGATCATCAGCAGCACCAGCCCGAGCGCCAGGCTCACCTGCGCCTCGATGGCGAACACCCGTGCCACATAGGCGCCCGCCTGGGCGCGCTCCAGCACGGCGAAAGCGCTGGGCGTCGCAACCAGGGCGATGCACAGCAAAAGGCCGCCCCAGAGGGCGGCCAGCAGGGCTTGGAGCCGGGCGAAAATCATTCGTAACGCACTTCGAGGATCTCGTAACGCTTGATGCCGCCAGGCGCCTGCACCTCGGCGACGTCGCCGGCTTCCTTGCCGATCAGCGCGCGCGCAATCGGCGAGCTCACGGAGATGCGCCCGAGCTTGATGTCGGCCTCATCGTCACCCGTGATCTGGTAGGTCACTTCGTTGCCGCTGGCTTCCTCTTCCAGGTCCACGGTGGCGCCGAAGACCACGCGGCCGCCGGCGTCCAGCGAGGCCGGGTCGATGATCTGCGCAGCGGCCAGCTTGCCTTCGATCTCGAGGATGCGGCCTTCGATGAAGCCCTGCTTGTCCTTGGCCGCGTCGTACTCGGCGTTCTCGCTCAGGTCACCCTGCGCACGCGCCTCGGCGATGGCCTGCACCACGGCGTGGCGCTCCACGGTCTTCAGGCGGTGCAGTTCGGCCTTGAGCGCCTCGGCGCCACGCTTGGTCAGGGGAATCGTCGTCATGTCAAAAACCGAATGGGCAAAAACAGTTCCGCCGCTGCGGCCCGGCTTCAGGCAGCTGCGGCGGAATCAATGAACAGTATCTTAAGTCAGCCACGAAAGGAGCATGGCAGCCGAACGCTCGCAAAAACCCTGACCTACCCAGCGACTGCCGTGGAACCGGCTCTGCCGGGCCGCTGGCAGTGCCCCCTTGAGGGGGCCGGCGAAGCCGGTACGGGGTGGGCTCAATTCAGCTCGGCGTGGAGTTCCTGCAGGGATTGCACGGTCAGGCCATCGCGGTGCTTCATGCCTTCCACTGCGGCTTCGCAACCGGCCATCGTCGTGTAGTAGGTGACACGGTTGGCCAGCGCGGCCTGGCGGATGTAGCGGCTGTCGGCAATGGCCGTGCGGGTCTCGTCCACCGTCGTGAAGACGAGCTGGATGTCGCCGCCCTTGAGCGCGTCGACGATGTGCGGGCGGCCGTCCTTGATTTTGTTGATCAGCTGGGCGGGCACGCCGGCTTCGATGATCGCCGCGGCCGTGCCCTTGGTCGCGACGATGCCGAAGCCCAGCGCATGCAGGTCCTTCGCGATGGCGATCGCGCGGGCCTTGTCGTTGTTCTTCACCGTGATCAGCACGTTGCCCTGGCGCGGCAGGCGCGAGCCGGCGCCGATCTGGCTCTTGAGCATGGCCTCGCCGAAGGTCTTGGCCGAGCCCATGACTTCGCCGGTGGAACGCATCTCGGGGCTGAGGATGGGGTCGACGCCCGGGAACTTGTTGAACGGGAAGACGGCTTCCTTGACGCTGTAGTACGGCGGCACGACCTCGGCCGGCACGCGGCCGTTGCGGTCCTTCTGGTCCTTCAGCCTGACGCCCGCCATGCAGCGCGCGGCCACCTTGGCCAGTTGCTGGCCCGTGGCCTTGGACACGTACGGCACCGTGCGGGACGCGCGCGGGTTCACTTCCAGCACGTAGATCGTGCAATGCGCCAGGCCCTTGGCGACGTCGCCCTGGATCGCGAACTGCACGTTCATCAGGCCCACCACCTTCAGCGCGCGGGCCATCGCGGCCGTCTGGCGGCGCAGTTCGTCCTGCACGTCCGCGGCCAGCGTGTACGGGGGCAGCGAGCAGGCGGAGTCGCCGGAGTGGATGCCGGCGGCCTCGATGTGCTCCATGATGCCGCCGATCATCACGTCGGTGCCGTCGGAGATGCAGTCGACGTCCACCTCGACGGCGTCCTGCAGGAAGTGGTCGAGCAGCACGGGCGACTTCTCGCTGACGCGCACGGCCTCGCGCATGTAGCGCTCCAGGTCCTTGTCGCCGTGCACGATCTCCATCGCACGGCCGCCCAGCACATAGCTCGGGCGCACCACCAGCGGGTAGCCGATCTCGTTGGCCAGTTGCACGGCCTGCTCTTCGGTGCGGGCGGTGCGGTTGGGCGGCTGCTTCAGGCCCAGCTCGTGCAGCAGCTTCTGGAAGCGCTCGCGGTCTTCGGCAATGTCGATGCTGTCGGGCGTCGTGCCGATGATGGGCACGCCGGCACGTTCCAGGTCGAGGGCGAGCTTGAGCGGTGTCTGGCCGCCGTACTGCACGATGACGCCGGCCGGCTTTTCCTTGTCGACGATCTCGAGCACGTCTTCCAGCGTGACCGGCTCGAAGTAGAGGCGGTCGGAGGTGTCGTAGTCGGTCGAGACGGTCTCGGGGTTGCAGTTGACCATCAGCGTCTCGTAGCCGTCTTCGCGCATGGCGAGCGCGGCGTGCACGCAGCAGTAGTCGAACTCGATGCCCTGGCCGATGCGGTTCGGGCCACCGCCCAGCACCATGATCTTCTTCTTGTCGGTGGGCTGCGCCTCGCACTCGGCGCCCTCGCCCTCGTAGGTCGAGTACATGTAGGCCGTCTGCGTGGCGAACTCGGCCGCGCAGGTGTCCACGCGCTTGTAGACCGGGCGCACGTTCAACGCATGGCGGCGTTCGCGCACGGCGTGCTGGTGCGTGCCCAGCAGCTTGGCCAGGCGCTTGTCGGAGAAGCCCTTGGTCTTGAGCAGGCGCAGCTCGGCGGCGCTCAGCGACTCGATCGTGCGGCCCTTCAGGTCCGCCTCGATCTGCACCAGCTGCTCGATCTGCGCCAGGAACCACGGGTCGACCGCGGTCTCTTCGTAGATCTCATCGAGCGTCATGCCCACGCGGAAGGCGTCGGCCAGGAACAGGATGCGCTCGGGGCCGGCTTCGCCGATCTCCTGCACGATCTCTTCACGGTCCGTGGACCGCTCCGTCAGGCCGTCGATGCCGGTCTCCAGGCCGCGCAGGGCCTTCTGGAAGGACTCCTGGAAGGTACGGCCCATGGCCATCACCTCGCCCACCGACTTCATCTGCGTGGTCAGGCGCGAGTCGGCCATCGGGAACTTCTCGAACGCGAAGCGCGGGATCTTCGTGACGACGTAGTCGATGCTCGGCTCGAAGGAGGCCGGCGTGGCGCCACCGGTGATGTCGTTCTTCAGCTCGTCGAGCGTGTAGCCCACGGCCAGCTTGGCCGCGACCTTGGCGATCGGGAAGCCCGTGGCCTTGGACGCCAGCGCGGACGACCGCGACACGCGCGGGTTCATCTCGATGACGATCATGCGGCCGTTCTTCGGGTTGATCGAGAACTGCACGTTGGAGCCGCCGGTGTCCACGCCGATCTCGCGCAGCACGGCGAGCGAGGCGTTGCGCAGCAGCTGGTATTCCTTGTCGGACAGCGTCTGGCTGGGCGCCACGGTGATGGAGTCACCGGTGTGGATGCCCATCGGGTCCAGGTTCTCGATGGAACACACGATGATGCAGTTGTCCGCCTTGTCGCGGACGACCTCCATCTCGTACTCCTTCCAGCCGATCAGGCTCTCTTCGATGAGCAGTTCGTTGGTGGGCGAGAGGTCCAGGCCGCGCTTGCAGATGTCTTCGAACTCTTCCGGGTTGTAGGCGATGCCGCCGCCGGTGCCGCCGAGCGTGAAGCTGGGGCGGATGACCATCGGGAAGCCGCTGCCGCCGATCTCGGCCTGGATGCGCTTCTGCACGGCCCAGGCTTCTTCGAGCGAATGCGCGATGCCCGACTTGGCCGAGTCCAGGCCGATCTTGGTCATCGCGTCCTTGAACTTGAGGCGGTCCTCGGCCTTCTCGATGGCGACCTCGTTGGCGCCGATCATCTCGACACCGTACTTGGCCAGCACGCCGTGCTTGTGCAGGTCCAGCGCGCAGTTCAGTGCGGTCTGGCCGCCCATCGTGGGCAGCACCGCATCCGGGCGCTCCTTGGCGATGATCTTCTCGACGACCTGCCAGGTGATCGGCTCGATGTAGGTGACGTCGGCCGTGTCCGGGTCGGTCATGATCGTCGCCGGGTTGCTGTTCACCAGGATGACCTTGTAGCCCTCCTCGCGCAGCGCCTTGCAGGCCTGGGCGCCGGAGTAGTCGAACTCGCAGGCCTGGCCGATGATGATCGGGCCGGCGCCGATGATGAGGATGCTTTGGAGGTCTGTACGTTTCGGCATGGCGGTCTGCGCTCTTGGAACTTAGAGGGTGGCCGTGGCCAGCTTGGCCCCGAATCCAACGAATAGGGCGCCGACGCCGGCGTTCGCGGTGCTGGCGAGCCTGCGGCGCGCGCGGAAGGCGGCGGCCAGACGAGCGCCGGCGAAGATCAGCGTCGAGAGGTAGAGGAAGCTGAGCACCTGGATGATGGTGCCCAGGATCAGGAAGGTCAGCGCCGGCGTCGGGTAGGCCGGGTCGACGAACTGGATGAAGAAGCTAAGCAGGAAAGCAATCGCCTTCGGGTTGAGCAGGCTCACGACCAGCGCCTTGCGGAAGGGCTGGCGCGCATCGACCTGGCGCGGTGCCTCGTCCGCCGGCGCCTCGCCGCGCCAGGTGCTCAACGCACCGCGCAACAGTTGCAGGCCGATCCAACCCAGGTAGACCGCACCCGCCATCTTCACGACGAAGAAGACCTGGGGGCTGGCCATCAGCAGCGACGCACCGCCCGCGGCCGCCGCGGTCATGAGCACCGTGTCGCCCACGAACACGCCGCAGGCCGCCGTGTAGCCGGCCCGCACGCCACGCTGCGCGGCGACCGACAGCACGTACAGGGAGTTGGGCCCGGGCAGCAGGATGATGAACACCGCAGCCGCGAAGAAAGTGCCGAGGTCGGTGATGCCGAACATGAGGCGCTCCTCAGGCCTTGGACATGAGGCCGATGAAACGGTCGAACAGGTACGCGATGTCGTGCGGGCCAGGGCTGGCTTCCGGGTGACCCTGGAAGCTGAAGGCCGGCTTGTCGGTGCGGGCGATGCCCTGCAGCGTGCCGTCAAAGAGGCTGATGTGCGTGGCCCGCAGATGGGCGGGCAGCGTCTCGGCGTCGACCGCGAAGCCGTGGTTCTGGCTCGTGATGCCGACGCGGCCGCTGTCGAGGTCCTTCACCGGGTGGTTGGCGCCGTGGTGGCCGAACTTCATCTTGAAGGTCTTGGCACCGCTGGCGAGTGCCAGGATCTGGTGGCCCAGGCAGATGCCGAAGACGGGGATGCCCGATTCGATCAACTGCGCCGTGGCCTTGATGGCGTAGTCGCAAGGCTCCGGGTCGCCGGGGCCGTTGGACAGGAAGACGCCGTCCGGCTCCAGGCCGAAGACCTCGCTGGCGGGCGTCTGGGCGGGCACGACGGTGACCTTGCAGCCGCGCTCGGCCAGCATGCGCAGGATGTTGAGCTTGACGCCGAAGTCATAGGCCACGACGTGGAACTTCGGCTTGGCCAGCGTGCCGTAGCCGCTGCCGAGCTTCCATTCGTTCTGCGTCCAGACTTCGCGTTCGGTGCGGCTGACGACCTTGGCGAGGTCCAGGCCCGCCATGGAGGGCGCCGCCTTGGCGGCAGCGATGGCGGTGTCGATGTGGGCCTGGGTGACGGCTTCACCGGCAGGCAGGGCCAGGATGCAGCCATTCTGCGCGCCGGTCGTGCGCAGCACGCGGGTCAGGCGACGGGTGTCGAGGCCCGCAATGGCCACCGTGCCCTGCTCGCGCAGGTACGCGTCCAGCGGCTGGCCCGAACGGAAGTTGGAGGGGCGGATCGGCAGGTCCTTGACGACCAGGCCGGCGGCGTAGACCTTGCCCGACTCGACGTCCTCCTCGCTGATGCCATAGCTGCCGATGTGCGGATACGTCAGCGTGACGATCTGGCGGCAGTAGCTCGGGTCGGTCAGGATTTCCTGGTAGCCGGTGAGCGCCGTGTTGAACACGACCTCACCGACCGTTTGGCCGGTCGCGCCGATGGACTGCCCTCGGAAGACCGTCCCATCCGCCAGAGCCAGGATTGCTTGAGGGGGATGGAGGAGTTCGGTCAGCACAGGGGTCTCCGCAAGTGGGGCGCGTGCCCAGCATCAACCCCTCCGAAGACGGGTCAACTTGTGGAAACCAGATGGGTTCGCGCCGGGCAGCAGGTGGGTTCAGGTAAACCCATCGAGTATAGCCGACTGGGGTTAGTACCGAGGCTTCGTGACCGGCTCGTGACGCCTCAAAGTGCCGCGATGCCCGCCTTGGCGATCTCGGCGTCTTCGGTCGACTTCACACCGCTCACGCCGACGGCGCCGATGCATTGACCCTCCACCAGGATCGGCACGCCGCCTTCGAGCAGGCCCTGCAGGCCCGGCGCGCTCAGGAAGGATGTGCGGCCCTGGTTGATGATGTCTTCATAGACCTTGGATTCGCGACGGCCGAGGGCCGCGGTGTGGGCCTTGGCCGGCGCGATCTGGGCCGAGATGGGCGCTGCGCCATCCAGTCGTTGCAGCCACAGCAGGTGGCCGCCTGCATCGACGATGGCGATGCTGACCGCCCACTGGTGGGCAGCGGCATGGGCTTCAGCGGCGGCGGCGATGCGCTTGACGTCGGCGAGTTCGAGTTGGGCTTGCTGTTTCATGGCCTTGTGTTTCACAGGAGATGCCCCAATGTACCGCCCCGCTGCAGACCTAGAATCTGCGCGGTTTCCCATTCGACCCTCGGAGGATCGTCATGAACGAAAGCTTGCAAACCCAATTCGGCTACGCCGGCGCGGGCCTGGCAGCCGACCGTCAGCGCGTGCTGCGCAACACCTACTGGCTGCTGGCCCTGTCGCTGGTACCCACTGTCATCGGCGCCTGGGTCGGTGTCGCGACCGGCCTGTTCGCGCTGATGAGCCCGGGCATGAGCGCGCTGGTGTTCTTCATCGGCGCCTTCGGCCTGATGTTCGTCATCGAGAAGACCAAGGACAGCGCCGCCGGCGTCGCCGCCCTGCTCGCCTTCACGTTCTTCATGGGGCTGATGCTGTCTCGCCTCGTCGGGCACGTGCTCGGCTTCAAGAACGGCACCTCGCTCGTCATGACCGCGTTCGGCGGCACGGCAGCCGTGTTCTTCACGATGGCGAGCCTGGCCACGGTCATCAAGCGCGACCTGTCCTCGATGGGCAAGTTCCTGATCGTGGGCGCCGTCATCCTGATGGTCGCCGGCATCGCGAACATCTTCCTGCAGTCGTCGGCCCTGATGCTGACGATGCTGGTGATGTCGCTGGCGATCTTCTCGGCGTTCATGCTGTACGACATCAAGCGCGTCATCGACGGCGGCGAGACGAACTACATCACCGCCACGCTGGCCATCTATCTGGACATCTACAACGTGTTCCAGAGCCTGCTGTCGCTGCTCGGCATCTTCGGCGGGGACCGCGACTGATCTCGGCACCTGCGCCCATCGAAAGGCGGCCCCCGGGCCGCCTTTTTCGTGGCCGCCCGGCGCGCTACTTTGCCGGCGTGTAGTTGCGCAGCACGAAAGGCGCGCTGAGCGCGACGGGCTGCCCCACCTGGCCCAGTTGCACCGACAGGTTCACCGTGCCAGCCGGCTGATCGACCTGGGCCGTGCCGCTGAGCACGACCGGCTCCAGCTTGCCCGTCAGCACGGCGGAACCCGACAGCACCGCCGTGTAAGGCGGCGCGCCGAGTTGCAGCGACACCGGCACCTGCGCCTGTGCCTTGGCATCGTCGGTGTCCAGGCGCGCCCACAGCAGCACCTGCAGCTTGTCGCCCTTGCGGATGTCGCCGGTGATGGGCGCGATCGCACCAATGTCCCACGGGTTGGGGCGCTTGCCCTGCAAGGCCACGCGCAGGCAGGACTTGCCGCTGGCCTCGCACGCCACCGCCTGGCTGGACTGGCCGTCGCCGTACACCGACCAGGCGCTGACCTTGGCCACGTTGATCAGATGCTCCAGCGCCGGGTCGCTGCTGCGTGCGGCGGTGGCAGCGGGCGCGCCAGCGGAAGGGATCAGCGCGTTCAAGATGGGCTTGACCCAGCCATCGGCCTTCATGTCCCAGACGATGAAGTCCGAATCAAACTGCCAGTAGCTCCAGCCAAAACCACGTGCTTCGGCCGCCCGCGCCACCGTCGACGTCCACGCCACACGCTGGGCCAGGGCGCCCGTCTCCAGCGCACCGAACTCGCCCAGCAGGATCGGCCGGTCGTGTTTCTGCGCCCAAGCCTTGACCTTGTCGAAGTCCTTCCCGATCTGCTCACGCTCGGCGGCCGTGCCCCACGTGATGCCGGACGTGTTCTTGAACTCCTCGACCCACTGCGCGCCCTGGTGCGTGAAGGGAAACGGCGAGTAGTAATGGAACGTGACCACCAGATGCCGGTCCGCCTCCGGCAGCTTGAGGCTGTCCAGGTGGTCCATCGAGTTCCAGAACTTCGGACCCACCACCACCCGGCGCTTCGGGTTCGACTCGCGGATGATCTGCAGGTTCTCGGCGAGGATGTCGTTCCACAGGGCGTCGGCCGCGCCGTTGGGCTCGTTCAGGATCTCGAAGAGCACGCCGTCCGGGGCGTCCTTGTAGCGGGGTGCCACCTGGCGCCAGAAGGCCTTGAGCTTGCTGCGGCAGGTGTCGATGGCCTTGGCGCAGTCCATGAAGTTGTGCTGGTCGATGATGACCTGCAGGCCGGCGTTCAGCGACGCCGCCAGCACCTCGTCCAACTGCTTGAACCAGCTCGCCGGCAACTGCCCCGAGGCGTCCATGTGCTCGAAGGCATGCAGGTTCAGCCGCACGTGGTCGAAGCCGCCGTCGCGGATGGCCTGCAGGTGACGCATCTGGAAGCGCGCCTTGGCCGGGTCTTTCCAGATCGGGTCGTAGCCCAGCACGTTCACGCCGCGCTTGAGGGCCTGGGCCGGCAGGGAAACACCCTGCGCCAGCGCGGTGGATGCCAGGCCGAGCGCCAGGCAGGCGGCGCCGAGAAGGCGCAGGAAATGGAGTTGCAGCATGGCCAGCCTCTTGTCTCCGGGGGATGGCACCGGTGCAGCGCTTGCATGGCGCCCGCACTCGGCGAGGAAGAACTAAACAAAATTGTTTTGTTTATTGATTCTTCCGCACATCACAGCGTCAGGCTCCTCGGGTTGTCCCGAAGTGCCCGAAGGAGGCAGGCTTGTTTACTAAAACGTCAACGATCGAAGACGGCAATGCTCTCGACGTGGGCGGTGTGCGGGAACATGTTCACCGCACTCGCCGCCGTGCAGCGGTAGCCCGCCACATTGACGAGCAGGCCGGCATCACGCGCCAGCGTCGCCGGGTTGCAACTCACGTAGACGATGCGCCGGGGCGCCACCCAGCCCGGCGCCAGAGACGGGTCCTGGGCGATGTCGGCCACCGCCTTGGCCAGCGCAAAGGCGCCTTCGCGCGGCGGGTCGATCAGCCAGCGGTCGGCGCTGCCGTCGGCGGCCAGCAGCGCCGGCGTCATGTCGAACAAGTTGCGCGCGACGAAGCTCGTCTTGTGTGCCAGGCCGTTGGCCACGGCGTTTTCGCGCGAGCGCTGCACCAGCGTCTCGCTGCCCTCGATGCCCAGCACCTCGCGGGCCTTCGTCGCCAGCGGCAGCGTGAAGTTGCCGAGGCCACAGAACCAGTCGATGACCCGATCGCCGGGCTCCACCGCCAGCAGGCGCAGCGCGCGGCCCACGAGTGCCGCATTGATGTGCGGATTGACCTGCGTGAAGTCGGTCGGCTTGAACGGCATCGTCACGCCGAACTCGGGTAGACGGTAGGCGAGTTGCGGGCCGCCTTCGTCCAGCAGCCGGACCGTGTCCGGCCCCTTGGGCTGCAGCCACCACTGCACGCCGTGCCGCTCGGCAAAGGCGCGCAGCAGCGCGACGTCACCGGCCGGCAGCGGGTTGAGGTGGCGCAGCACCAGCGCGATGACCTCGTCGCCCATCGCGAGTTCGATCTGCGGCAGCCGGTCGCGCTCGGCCATGCTGGCGATGAGTTCGCGCAGCGGCATCAGCAGGTCGCTGACCGCCTTGGGCACCACCTTGCAGACCTGCATGTCGGCCACGTAGCGGCTCTTGCGCTCATGGAAGCCGATCAGCACCTCACCCTTCTTGGCGACATAGCGCACCGAGAAGCGCGCGCGGTAGCGGTAGCCCCAGGTCGGGCCCTCGATGGGCCGCAGCAGCACCTCGGGCTTGACCTTGCCGAGGTGCCACAGGTTGTCTTCCACCACCCGCTGCTTCACCGCCACCTGGGCGCCCGCCTGGAGGTGCTGCATCTTGCAGCCCCCGCAAGCCCCGGCGTGCAGGCCGAAATGCGGGCAGCCGGGCGTCACGCGCAGCGGGCTTTCCTTCTTGATCTCGGCGAGCTGGCCCTGTTCCCAGTTGTTCTTGCGGCGGCTGATCTGCGCCTTGACGATCTCGCCCGGCAGAGCGCCGTCGATGAACACCACCTTGCCTTCGGCGTTGTGCGCCACGCCCTGCGCCTCAAGCTCGATGCTCTCGACCTTGAGCCAATCGTTTGTCTGATTCATGGGCCAGGATTATCCCGGCTGGCCCATCGCCGCTCAGAACAGTGAATCGCGGTCCACGCCGTGGCGCATCATGTTGCGCTTGAGCTTGGCGAGTGCCTCGATCTGGATCTGGCGGATGCGCTCGCGCGTGAGCTTGAGGCGGATGGCCAGCACGTCCAGCGTCTCGGGCTCGCGGTCGGACAGGCCGTAGCGGCCCGCCAGCACCTCGCGCTCTCGCTCGTTGAGGCTCGCCAGACCGTGCTGCAGCAGCTCCTCGACCTCGTGGGACAAGCGCAGCCCCATCGGGTCCACCGCCTGCTCGTCGGCCACCAGATCGAGCATGGATTCGCCGCCCTCGCCGTTGCGGTCGACCGGCGAATCGAGCGAGCTGGGCAGCTCCGCGTAAGCGAGCAGTTCGGCCACCTCGTCCACCGGGCGGCCGAGTGCCTGTGCGACGTCTTCCGCCCGCACCCGGCCTTCGGCGCCCTGGGCACTCTGCAGCGCCTCCAGCGCGCGGCGGGCCTTCAGCACCTGGTTGAGCTCGCGCACGATGTGCACCGGCAGCCGCACGAGGCGCGCCTGGTGCATCAGCGCACGCTCGATGCTCTGGCGGATCCACCAGCTCGCATACGTCGAGAAGCGAAAACCCCGCTCCGGCTCGAACTTGCCGATGGCATGCATCAGGCCGAGGTTGCCCTCCTCGATGAGGTCGCTCATCGGCAAGCCGCGGCCGAGGTAGTTCTTGGCGATGCTCACGACCAGGCGCAGGTTGTGCTCGATCATGGCCTGGCGGGCCTCGAAGTCACCCGCGCGGGCGGCCTGGGCGGTGTCGAATTCCTGCTGCGGCGTCAGCAGCGGCGTGCGGCGGATGTCGCGCAGGTAGGCCTGCAGCGCGTTGCCGAGCTCGACCTCGTCGGCCGAGGCGCGCAGGGCCTGGGCGTCTTCGTCGGGTGCATCGGCCGCGGTATGGGCCGGCTCAGGCTCCGGCGCATGGCCGTTCAAGGCCGAGAGCATCACCCCCGGCTCACCGGAGCCGGCATGACCATTGAGCTTGGGCGCAGCGCGTTTCATGGCGGGGTCGCTGGCCCTGTGGTGTAGAGGCTCCCGGCTTCAGCGTGCCGGCAGCAGCCTGGCCGGGTCGACGGGCTTGCCGAGCTTGCGCACCTCGAAGTGCAGCTTGACGGTGTCACTTTCAGTGGAACCCATCTCGGCAATCCTCTGGCCCTTTCGCACTACCTGCTCCTGCTCGACGAGCATCGCCCGGTTGTGGGCGTAGGCAGTCAGGTAGGTGTTGTTGTGCTTGATGATGACCAAGTTGCCGTAGCCGCGCAAGCCCGATCCTGCGTACACGACGCGGCCGTCGGCCACGGCAAACACCGGGTCGCCCGGCTTGCCGGCGAAGTCCAGGCCCTTGTTGCGCTGCTCATCGAAACCGGCGCTCACCGGCTGGGTGGTCGGCCAGGTCCAGGACAGGGCTTCGTCGTCCGACGCCGCAGCCTCCTTCACGGGCTCCTTCACGGGCTCCTTGGCGGGCGCTGCGGCCGAGGCCGCCGGCGTTGCCGAGGCGGCGCTGGCCGTGGCCACCGGCGGCTTCGCGTCCAGCGGGCGGCTGTCCACCTTCGGTGCGACGGCAATCGGCTTGGCCGTCACGGCGCTCGGGTCGATGCCTGGCGGCACCACGCGCAGCACCTGGCCGACTTCGATGCGGTTGGGGTTCTCGAGGTTGTTCCACTTGGCGACGTCGCGCCAGCTCTGGCCGTTGTCCAGCGCGATGCGGATCAGGGCGTCACCCGGCTTGACCGTGTAGTAGCCCGGCTTGCCGGCGTTCTCAGCACCGGGGAGCGGTGGCTTCACGTCGGCGGCCGCCGCGGGCGCCGGAGCGGACGCCGCCGGCGCGGCCACCTTGGCCGGCTGCGGCGTGCGGTCTTCCACCGGCGCGCGATGCAGCGACGTGCCGCAGGCGCTCAGCAGCAGCGAGGTGGTGACAACGGAGAGGAAACGCAGGCTTGAGGGCATCGTGGGGCGAAAGCACGTTGGAAGGCCGACCCGATTGTGTGGCGCGGCGCGCCGGCGGCCCCGTCAGAGAACGCCGGATTTTAGGGGGACGAAGAGCACGGCCTCGTGTTCGCTACGAACCCAGCGGCTGACGCCGCCGTCCACGAGGTGGTCCAGCACCACGAGCACTTGGCCCCGGCCACTGGCGGCGGTGGGTGCGATCAGGCGGCCGCCGGGGGCCAGTTGTTCGGTCCAGGCGGGTGGAATGTCCTCGCCGCCGGCCGCGGCGATGATGCTGTCGAACGGGCCGCTGGCCGCGTGGCCGATGCGCCCGTCGCCCCAGATCAGCCGCGGCGCCCGGGGCAGCGCCAGGCGCTGGAGGTTCTGCCGGGCCTTGTCGTGCAAGCCCTGCACCCGCTCGATCGACGTGACCTGCCGGGCCAGCAGCGCGATCACGGCGGCCTGGTAGCCGCAGCCGGTGCCGATCTCCAGCACGCGGCCCAGCGTGCCGCGCTGACGGGCTCCGCTGCCGGCCATCAGGAGCCCGAGCATGTGGGCAACGACCGAGGGCTTGGAAATGGTCTGCCCGTGGCCGATGGGCAGCGCGGTGTCCTCGTAGGCCTGGGCGGCCAACGCGCTGTCGACGAACTCATGCCGCGGCACGGCCGCCATCGCGGCCAGCACGGTCTCGTTGAAGGTGCCCTCGGCGCGCAGCCGTGCCACCATCCGCTCGCGCACGGCGCCGCTGTCCAGCCCGGTGCCGCTCGGCCGCGCCAGCTTGGCCGCGTCGGCCGTGGCCTGGCGCAGGTGACGCTGGGGCATCAGCACCTCGCGCTGAGGCGCTGCAGCCGTCTTGAGGCTGGCCGGGAAGCGCTTGGGTGCGCTCATTCAGAGGCCCAGGCGCTGCTTCCAGGGGCCGAGCGAGGCGTGCTCGGTGAGGTCCACCTGCAGCGGGGTGATGGACACCTGGCCGTTCGCGGTGGCGTGGAAGTCGGTGCCCTCGCCGGCATCGCGCGCATCACCGGCCGGGCCGATCCAGTAGATCGTTTCGCCGCGCGGGTTCACCTGCTCGATGATGCCCTCGCTCGAGTGCCGGCGGCCCAGGCGCGTGACGACGCGCGGCAGCTCGTCGGCATCGGTACGGTTGGGGATGTTGACGTTCAGCAGGAAGGCCTTGTCCAGACCACCGGCGATCACCTGCTCGACGATGCTGCGCGCCGTGCGGGCCGCCGCTTCCAGTTCGACCCAGCCTTTCTCGGCCTGGGAGAACGCGATGGACGGGATGCCGAACAGGTAGCCCTCGGTGGCCGCGGCCACGGTGCCGGAGTAGAGCGTGTCGTCGCCCATGTTGGCGCCGTTGTTGATGCCCGAGAGCACCAGGTCGGGGCGGTAGCCCAGCAGGCCGGTCAGCGCCAGGTGGACACCGTCGGACGGCGTGCCGCTGACATAACGGAAACCGTTGGCGGCGCGGTACACGTTCAGCGGGCGGTTCAGCGTCAGGGAATTGGACGTGCCGCTGGCGTTCTGCTCGGGGGCGATGACGTCAATCTGGCCCAGGCCCTGGCAGGCCTGCACCAGGGCCGCGAGCCCGGGGGCGAGGTAACCATCGTCGTTGGAAATGAGGATGCGCATGGCAACGGATTGTAGGGACGGCGTCACCTGCGAGACCGGGTGTAAGACCCTGCATTCCTATCATCCGCCCTTGCAAAAACGAGGAGACGCTGATGAAAGCCTGGCTGTGCGAGAACCCCGTGGGTGTGGAGGCGCTGCAGTGGCGCGAGGTGCCGGCGGCACCGCTGGCTGCGGGCCAGATCCGGGTGCAGATCAGGGCGGCGAGCCTGAACTTCCCCGACCTGCTCATCATCCAGAACAAGTACCAGATGAAACCGCCCCTGCCCTTCGTGCCGGGCACGGAGTTCGCGGGCATCGTCTCCGAGGTGGGCAACGGCGTGAAGGGCTTCGCCGTGGGTCAGCGCGTGGCCGCCTTCGGGGGCCTGGGCGGCTTTGCAACCGAGGTGTGCATCCCGGCCGCGCTCGCCATGCCGCTGCCGGAGGGCTTCGCCTTTGAAGACGCGGCCGCCTTCATCTGCACCTACGCCACCAGCCACCATGCCCTGATCGACCGCGCCGCACTCCAGGCCGGCGAGACGGTGCTGATCCTCGGCGCGGCGGGCGGCGTGGGCACGGCCGCCATCCAGATCGCCAAGGCCGCCGGCGCCCGGGTCATCGCGGCAGCGGGCAGCGATGCCAAGTGCGCCGCCTGCCAGGCCCTGGGTGCTGACGCCACCCTCAACTACGCGACGCAGAACCTGCGCGACGAAATCAAGGCGCTGACCGACGGCAAAGGCCCGGACGTCATCTACGACCCGGTCGGCGGTGACCTCGCCGAGGCGGCGTTCCGCTCCATCGCCTGGCGCGGCCGCTATCTCGTCATCGGTTTCGCCCAGGGCGCGATTCCCTCGCTGCCGTTGAACCTGGCCCTGCTCAAGGGCGCGTCGATCGTCGGGGTGTTCTGGGGCGAGTTCGCCAAGCGCGAGCCCGGCTGCAACGCCCGCATGCTGGGCGAGCTGGCGGCCTGGTACGCCGCCGGCAAGGTCAAGCCGGTGCTGGACCGGGTGCTGCCGATGGAGGAACTGCCCGCCGCCTTCGCGCGCATGGCGGCGCGGGAGGTCGTCGGCAAGTTGGTTCTTACCAATTCGTGAAGCCTGAAACGGGGGCGTACGCCACCCGGGTTGCCCCGAGTTTCTAGGGGGCTGTGCGCTACATTCCTTCCTCGAAATGACTGAAGCCTCCCGCCCCGCGCCATGACCGTCAAAGTCCTGATCATCGAAGACAACCCCGTCGCCCGCAGCTTCCTGTGCCGGGTCGTGCGGGAGAGCTTCAGCGACGCCATGGAGATCACCGAAGTGGGTGATCTGGAGAACGCCCGCCGGCAGGTCGCCAAGCTGGGCGGCGCCAGCGGCGATGTGGGTTTCAAGCTCATCCTGGTCGACCTGGAGCTGCCCGACGGCAACGGCATGGAGTTCCTGACCGAGCTCAGCGGCTCGACGGCCATCAAGATCGTCACGACGCTCTACTCCGACGACGATCACCTCTTCCCCGCGCTGCAGTGCGGCGCCGACGGCTACCTGCTGAAGGAAGACCGCTTCGAGGTGCTCGTGGAAGAGCTGCAGCGCATCGTGCGCGGCCAGCCGCCGCTGTCGCCGGCCATCGCGCGCCGGCTGCTGTCGCACTTCCGCCCCAGCTCCAGCGACAGCGGCACGATGCCGCTGAATTCAGGCTTCGGGGCGCTGTCGACCTCGCAAGGCGCCTTCGCCAGCAGCCGCAGCGTCGCGCTGGACCCGCCGCCCGAGTGGGAGCGCCTGACGCCCCGCGAGAGCGAGGTGTTGACCTATCTCAGCAAGGGCTTCACGATCAAGGAGATCGCGAACCTGATGGGCATCAAGTGGTTCACGGTGAACGACCACATCAAGAGCATCTACAAGAAGCTCAACGTGAGCAGCCGCGCGGAAGCCGCCGTGCTCGCGTCCAAGCAAGGCCTGGTCTGAGCCGGCCCCCTCCCCCGACAAGGCCCCGGCAGCGCCCGGGGCCTTGACGCTTCCGGCAGCTCGATCAGCCGCGGCGCAGCTTGACGGCGGGGAAGTCGACCGGCACCGAGAACGCCACGTTCACGTAGTTCGTGAACAGGTTCAGCGCGACGTGAGCCAGGATCTCGACGACCTGGCCATCGGTGAAGCCCGCGGCACGCAGCGAGGCGACGTCGGCATCACCCACCTGGCCGCGCTGCTCGACGACACGCAGCGCAAAGCGCAGCGCCGCGGCGGTGGCCGGGTCGGCCGACTCGCCCGCCTGGGCCGCGCTCATCTCCTCGGCGGTCGCGCCGGCCTTGCGGCCCAGCGCCGTGTGCGCGGCCAGGCAGTAGTCGCAGGCGTTGCGGTCGGCAACGGCCACGGCGATCTGCTCGCCGAGCCGCGCGGCAATCGTGCCGCCGCCGAGCGCCCCGAAGAAGCCCCACATCGCCTGCAGCGCTGCCGGCGAGTTGGCCACGGCACGGAACATGTTGGGTGTCGCGCCGAAGGCGCCATGGACGGCGTCGAGCAGCGGGCGGCTGGCGGCGGGAGCGTCGTGCCCGGCAACGAGAGGAACGCGGGAAGTGGTGGAAGACGTCATGGTGTGGCCTTTCAGAGGCAGTGGAGAAGGCCTTCACTGTCGCCGCGTCACCAAGACGAAAGGTATCATTTCATCCAGAATTTCAACCCGATCATCCCATGCCTGCTGCCGCACCTCTGGATCGCCTCAGCCCGCTGTTCGAGCGCTTTCGCGTGCGCGCGAGCCTGTTCCATGCCGGGCCGCTGTGCGGCGTCACCCATTTCGACGCCCAACCCGGCCGCGGCTTCCTGCACGTGATGCGCCAGGGCGAGATGGAAGTGCGCCACGCGAGCGACACCGGCCTCGTGCAGCGGCTGCAGGTGCGCGAGCCCAGCCTGGTCTTCTACCCCCGACCCCTCGCCCATGATTTCCACAACGCCCCGGCGGAGGGCTCGGACTTCGTCTGCGCGACACTGGATTTCGAAGCCGGCCACCCGCTCGTGCAGGCCCTACCGCCGCTTGTGCTGCTGCCACTGGCGCAGGTGCCGCCCGTCGCCGCCACGCTCGGCCTGCTGTTCGGCGAAGCCGAGCAGGTGCGCTGCGGGCAGCGCCTGCTGGCCGAGCGGCTGTTCGAGGTGCTGCTGCTGCAATTGCTGCGCTGGATGCTCGACCAGCCCGACTCGCCCTTGCCGCTCGGCCTGATGCGGGGCCTGAGCGAGCCTGGCCTGGCCCGGGCGCTCACGGCGCTGCATGACGACCCCGGCCGGAGCTGGTCCCTGCCCGAGATGGCTGCGCAGGCCGGCATGTCGCGCAGCCGCTTCGCCGCCGCCTTCCGCCAAGCCTTGGGCCAGACCCCGGCCGACTACCTGGCCGACTGGCGCCTGGCCATCGCCCGGCGCGAGCTGCGCGCCGGCAAGCCCCTCAAGCTGCTGGCGGGCGAACTCGGCTACGCCAACGCCTCGGCACTGAGCCGCCTGTTCGTGCAGAAGCACGGTGGCTTGTCACCGCGGGCCTGGCTGCAGGCGCAGTCCAGTTAAAGTGACGGCCATGCCTCGCCCTGGCCGCTTCCTGGTGCTTTGCCTGCTGCTCGTGCTGCTGCCGCTGCGCGGCGTGCTGGCTGCCGGCATGCTGGGCTGCGAGCCGATGCCGGCACCCGTGTCGCATCAGGACGCGGCGCATGCGCACCACGGCGAGGGCCACACGCACGGCCCGGAACATCACCACGCCGCCAAGCCCTGCAAGTGGTGCGCGCCCTGCTGCGTGGCCGCTGCGCCGCCGCCCGTGATGGCGGTGTCGACGAGCCTCGTCGTGCCCGCCACCCGCGCCGCCCGCGCGTCGGCCGAGGCCTGGGTCGGCATCGTGCCGCCCCTGCCGGACCCTCCCCCCAGAGCCTGAGCTTCTCTCCGCCCGTTCCGCCCGTTCCGCCCGCTCGGCCCTGACCGATCGGCGCGGCATGGATCGCTCCCTTGCCCGAGAGGCTCGCATGTTGTCCCTCAAGAACCCGCGCCGGCCGCGGCCTGGCTGCTGGTTGGCGCACAGGCGCCCGCTGGCCCTTGCCACGGTGATCGCGCTGTCCGGTTGCGCCGCCGTGTCGCCGGATGCCGGCATCGCCGACGTCAACCGCCTGACCCAAGCCCACACCGGCCAGGTGCTGTCGCCCCAGACGCTGGCCCCGGCAGAACTGGACGCCGCGCTCGCGGCGCCGCTGTCCGCCGACGACGCCGTCGCCCTGGCGCTGAAGAACAGTCGCAGCCTGCAGGCGCGCCTGGCCCGGCTGAGCGTCACGGCCGCCGAAGTGGCTGAGGCCGGGCGGCTGCCGAGCCCGGGTTTCCGCTTCAGCCGCCTGACCCGCGGCGACGAGATCGAGCTGGAACGCAGTTGGCACGTCAACCTCGCCCGCCTGTTGACGCTCCCGCTGGTGCGCCAGACCGAGGCCCGCCGGCTGCAGGCCGAACAGCGCCAGGCCGCCGCAGACGTGCTCGCACTGGCTGCCGACACGCGCCGCGCCTGGGTGCGCGCCGTGGCCGCCGACGAGGCCTTGAGTTACCGCCGGCAGGTGATGGATGCCGCCGAGACCGGTGCTGAACTCGCGCGCCGCATGCAGGAGGCCGGCAACTTCAATGCACTGGCCCGGGCGCGCGAGCAGAGCTTCGCGACCGAAGCAGGCCTCGCGCTGGCCCGCGCGCAAGCCCAGCGCCTGGCTGCCCGCGAACGGCTGGCGCGCCTGCTCGGCCTCTCCAGCGAGCAGACGGCCGCACTGCAGCTGCCCCAACGCCTGCCCGACCTGCCGGCAGCCGCCCGCGAGCCCGGGGATGTCGAGGCGCTGGCCCTGGCCCAGCGCCTGGACGTGCAAGCCGCGCGTCTGACGCTCGAACACGCCGCCAGGCAAGCCGACCTGGCCCGCACCACGCGCTGGGTGTCGATGCTCGAACTTGGCACGGTGCGCAACAGCGCCAACGAGGCGCCCACGCAGCGCGGCTGGGAGATCGCCCTGGAGGTCCCGCTGTTCGGCCCCGGGCCACAGCCCCGTGCACAGGCCCTGGCGGCGGTCGCCGCGCATGATGCGGCCGACACGGCCCTGCGCGCGCGTTCCGAGGTGCGCGAGGCCTACGGCCTGTACCGCAGCGCCTGGGCCATCGCCCGTCAGCACCGCGACGAGGCCCTGCCTCTGGCGCGGCGCATCGCCGATGAGCAGCTGCTGCGCTACAACGGCATGCTCATCGGCGTCTTCGAACTGCTGGCCGACGCCCGCGCCCAGATCGGCGCCGTGAGCGCCGCGCAGGAGGCGCTGCGCGACTTCTGGCTGGCCCAGGCCGACCTCGACCAGGCCCTGCTCGGCCCCACCGCCCCCGACCTGCCCCAGGCCGGCACGGCCCCCGTGGCCCCGGGCGCTGCTGCCCACTGATTGCGAAGGACTTTCATGTTCAACCGACGCTCCCTGCTCGGCGCGGCTTCGCTCGCGGCCGTCTCCAAGGCCGCCCTCGCCGCCCTGCCCGAACCCGTCATCCAGACCTCACCCGACACCCAGGCACCGCTCGTGCCGCCCAACGGCCGGCCCTACAACCCGGTCGTCACACTGAATGGCTGGACGGCGCCCTGGCGCATGAACCAGGGCGTCAAGGAGTTCCACCTCGTCGCCGAACCGGTGGTGCGTGAGATGGCCCCCGGCTTCACGGCGCGGCTCTGGGGCTACAACGGCCAGAGCCCCGGCCCGACCGTGGAGGTCGTGGAGGGCGACCGCGTGCGCATCTACGTCACCAACCGCCTGCCCGAAGCCACCAGCATGCACTGGCACGGCCAGCGCCTGCCCAACGGCATGGACGGCGTCTCGGGCCTCACCCAGCCCGCCATCCCGCCGGGCAAGACCTGGGTCTATGAGTTCGTCGCCCGCCGCCCCGGCACCTTCATGTACCACCCGCACGCCGACGAGATGGTGCAGATGGCCATGGGCATGATGGGCCTGTGGATCACGCACCCGAAGGCGCGCCACCCGCAGATCGACGAGGTGGACCGCGACTACGCCTTCCTGCTGAATGCCTACGACATCGAGCCCGGCAGTGCGACGCCGAAGATCATGACCATGCTCGACTTCAACCTGTGGAGCTGGAACAGCCGCATCTTCCCGGGCATTGCGCCGCTCGTGGCCCGCCAGGGCGACCGTGTGCGCATCCGCATCGGCAACCTGACGATGACCAACCACCCCATTCACATCCACGGCCACGAGTTCAGCGTGACCGGCACCGACGGCGGGCCGGTGCCACGCACGGCGCGCTGGCCGGAGGTGACCACCGACGTGGGCGTGGGCCAGATGCGCCAGATCGAGCTCATCGCCGACGAGGAAGGCGACTGGGCCTTCCACTGCCACAAGTCCCACCACACGATGAACGCGATGGGGCACGGCGTGCCCACGATGATCGGCGTGGACCAGGGTGACCTGGCCGAAAAGATCCGGCGGCTCGTGCCCGGCTACATGGCCATGGGCGAAGCCGGCATGCATGAGATGACCGAGATGAACATGCCCGGTCCCGCGAACACCGCCCCGATGATGACCGGCGAAGGCCCCTTCGGCCCGATCGGCATGGGCGGCATGTTCAGCGTGCTCAAGGTGCGTCGCGGACTGCGGCGAGGCGACTACAGCGACCCTGGCTGGTTCCAGCATCCCGCCGGCACCCTGGCCCGTGAAGTGGGCGACGCGCCAGCAGCCCACCGCCCTCCCGAGGCTGCCCGCGGGGCCGTAGACGCCGATGTCCAGGTTCGCAAACTCGGTCGGCACCACAGCCACTGACCTGGGCGCAGGCCCGCCAGGCCGGACAAGCAGTGTCGGCAAGTTTTACAGATTCGCGCAGCCAACGATGGCGCCGCTTGCAAACGCTCGTCAATATTGGATTTTTTTTGCGGGTCTGAGTCTTGCATGGGGTACGACGGGCTGGGGCGCTCGTCTCCAGGCATTCGTCGACCAGATCAACGCAAACGAGGTTTTCGATGAAGACACTTCGCCAACAACTGCTTGTCCTGGGGTTGACCGCTGTGGCGGCCTTTCAGGCCCACGCCGGTACCGTTTCGGTCGGCGCCACCGCCGATGACTGGTTCATCCCGGTCGTCCCCGGCGTGTACACCGCCTTCAACACGTCCGGCAACCCGACCGATCCCTACCTGCGCACCTTCGGCAATGCGGCTGGCGTGAACCGCTCGGCCCTGGAGTTCTCGTTGGCTGGCATCAGCGCGGGTTCGGTCATCGATTCGGCCAAGTTCACGATCCAGAGCCGTGGCACGTCGGTGGCCGGCGGTACCTTCAAGTTCTGGGGCTACTCGGGCGACGGCGCGATCACCGCGGCCGATGCGCTCCAGACGACCACGCTGGTGGGTACGGCTGCGACGCAGAACGGTCAACCGCAGTACATCATCGATGTCACCTCGCTGATCCAGACGCTGATCGACACCAACGCCAATTACGCGGGCATCCTGATCACGGTGTCGCCGGAAGGGAATTTCTTCGGCAGCGATTTCGTCAGCAAGGATGGTGTCGCAGCAGGCTTCTTCGCCGCTGCCGATGCGCCCAACCTGCTGGTCGACTTCCATGCCGGCAACCAACTGCCGACACCGGGCACTCTCCCGCTGGCCCTGCTGGCCGGAGTCACCGCGCTGGGCTTCGCTCGCCGAAAGGCCTGAGCGCCAGCGCCAGGGCCTCACGGGGGAGCTCTTCCAGCCCCCCGGGATGCGCCAAAAAAAACGGGCCCGAGGGCCCGTTTTTCTTACGACTTGGCGGAGAGGGAGGGATTCGAACCCTCGGTGCGGGGATACCGCACGCCTGATTTCGAGTCAGGTACATTCGACCACTCTGCCACCTCTCCTGGAACTGATCGCTGTGGTGCGAGTGAAGCCAGCCATTATAGCCAGCTTTTTCGGCCTCAAGCGCGAAGTGTGTCGACGCCACCCATGTAGGGGCGCAGCGCCTCCGGCACGGTGATGCTGCCGTCGGCGTTCTGGTAGTTCTCCAGCACCGCCACCAGCGTGCGGCCCACGGCGAGGCCCGAGCCGTTCAGCGTGTGCACCAGTTCGTTCTTGCCCTGGGCGTTCTTGAAGCGCGCCTGCATGCGGCGGGCCTGGAAGGCGCCCATGTTCGAGCAGG
>RXJW01000072.1 GCA_003963005.1 Burkholderiales bacterium | reverse complement strand
TGCCCGCCGAGACCTTCCGCATGTCAAGGATCTCTCGCGTATCCGTGACGTCTTCGTAGTTGGGGCTCAGCAGCTCGCCGAGGGAGCCGCTCGTCAACTGAGTGAGAAGCGGCAGCAGGCCGGCAATCATCTTGCCGTAGTGCTCACGGTTGTGTTCAGCCAGCGAGATGATCGCGTTCAAGTCGTCGAGCTTGTCCTGCTCGGTAACCTGGTCGTGATAGACCTGAACCATGGCCTGCTGACGCGGCGTACCGGTCTTCAAGCGCGGCTGAATGTTCTTGGCCTTCTGCGCGATCTGCGCCTCAATGTAGTTGACCTGGTCCGCCCAGTCGTTCGGCTTCCACTGAGCGAGGAACTTCGCGAGGCACGCTTCAACGAGGGGCTCAGGTCCAGCTTCGGCGTAGTACCGCAGCTTCTTCAGACTTGGCCGCTCGCCGACGTAGAGCAGGCCACCAACGATTGAGTTGACCGTGCGCCAGATGAAGGCGTTGAAGCTGTCTGACGGATCGCCACCGGCGATCTCCGCGATGCGGCTTGCGATCTCTGTCGGACGGTTGAAGTTGGCGAGCGGGTCAAGCCGAACAGACGTCGATGGGAACGCTGGATGGAAGTGGGCAAAAGCCTCTGGGCGCCCGGCCTTCGCACAGACCGTCTGGAGGAGTCGCTTCAGCTCCTTGTCGCCCTTCGGATCCACGACGATGAGCGTGTCACCCAATCGGACGATCTGGTAGGACAGCGTCTCGTAGAGCCGAGTCTTGCCGCTGCCCGTGGTGCCGAAGAAGTTCCAGTTGCCTTCGGCGTGCCACCACGGCATGAACAGCTCGCCCTCGGTCTGCTCCAGCCCATGAATCCACGGCTCACCCTTGACTTGCTCGAAGTCGAAGGGGCGCTTGACCAGCTTCAAGAACCAAGCTGGCGGCAGCAGGTCCTGCGCATCAAGGCGGTTGAGCTCGAGCGCCCGCTCAGTGTGGACGCGAGTCCACCGAAAGCCGCGGCCAAGCCACAGGCTGCTAGCGCGCTTCGCCAGCACCACATCCAGCTCTGAGGCTGGCAGCTTCCAGAACGCGTTGCCAGCCAAGTTCAGCTTGGCGTCGAACAGCTTCTTGGTCTCAAGGCCGCGCTTGATGGCCATGACCGCGCTGCTCGTGGTCAGGGCTGCGGCCGCAGGCAGCGGCATGCCCGTCGCAGCAGCTGCCACCATGCAACTTACGGCGGACAGCGCCCACCAACATGCGGCCGGGCCTTCGTGGGCTTTTCGGTACAGGTTCTCGACGTTTGTGCGGACTGGCATGCTGGCCCCTCAATCCAACGTGAACCCGCAGCGCAGCAAGAACGCACGCTTGAGGATGTAGCAGTGGGCGGGATCCGCGCCTTGCTGAAACACGAGTTGGTGCAGTGGCCGCTGCCGGCCGGATATCTCCCGCATCTCCAGCATTCCGTTCGTCTTCAGGGGCTCAACGATCTTGTTGATGTCGAGAACCGAGTTCATGAGGACGAACTCGACCGTCACCGCCAGGCCAGCCTCCACGACCAAGAAGCTCTTGCTGCTGCGACCGGTATTCCAGGCATCTCTCCATCGCGCGAGTTCCCCGGCGAGCGTCTTGCCCACCATCGCAATCACATCTGGCGGCAAGCTGCTGATGTCGGTCTCCTTCGCCCGACGCTCTCGGATCGCCCCTTCAGCAACTTGCTCCTCTTCGCCAGAGGGCGCCGGAACAGGAGCCGGTCCCGAAGCGACAGCGCCATCAGGCACCAGATCCAGCTGAGTCGCCTCAGCCATGACACCTACCTCGACTGGAGCCACAGCCGGAAGTTGCTCGGCATCACCGCTTGCTGCCTCGGGAGGCTTCGGCGTCCTGCGCCCTCGCTTACGGGCCTGATCCGGTGCCGTCTCTGCTGCCACCTCCCCCGCCGGCGTCGCCGGCGAAGCAACTGCCTCAGGCTCCGAAGCTTCGGAAGGTCCTGGATCGGCGCCCTTGGCATTCGTAGCCACAGAGGAAGGCGGGCCCGCAGCGAGCTTCCAGTCGACGGCTTCAACCGGCGCATCCGGCGGAAGGATGCTCTGCGGGAGCCTGAACCGAACTGCAACGATCTTCTCGCGCGATGTGTCGCTCGCGCTGGCTGGAAAGATGGAGTGCCACGGCTGCCCGCCAGGGCCAGCTTCGAGAACACCTCCGGACACCAGCAGTTCGCCGAGAGTCATCGGGTTCTCCGGAACGCCGTCGACGCGCGCTGCGCGAAGGTGCGTGAGAAGCTCCTTCGCGCCGATCGGCCAAGCGAGATGCAACCCGTCGCGACCGTAGTGCAGTCGAGCGCCCTTCTCGTTGACCTTCCAAGTGCCGTTTGCGATCAACTGCCGCATCGCATCGAGCAGATGCGGCTCCAGGTGTGCCCCCAGGGTCAGATTGCCGTACAGCGTGGGCGCCTGTGCACGGTCGATGTCGATCAGGCGCTTCCGCACAGAGCTGATCACGCGCTGCAACGGATGGTCGTCGAGCGCGGTCATGGTGCCAGTTGCTGTGCCCACCATCACATGCACGATCGTCGGATTCACCTGGTGGAGCGCATTGAGAAGCTCCTCGCCGGCGATGGCGTTGATGGCGTATCCAGCTGCCGCCTTGACGCCTGAAGGCTCAGCCTGCTTCTCCAGCCAGCGCACGTGAACTTGGGTCGCGCCGACTGACTTTGCCCAGCGGTTGAGCCCGCTGATGTACGGCCCCCAGACCTCACCTTCTGCGACCACCCGCATGCCCACCAGCGGCCGGTAGAGCTCCGTGCACAGCGCAGTGAGGAAGGCAGCATGTCGCCAGGCGGTCTCGGCGTCCCTCTTCCTTTCAAATGCCTCATCCTTCGCGAAGATCACTCCGTCCGCGGTTCTGGCCGCGTGGACGCCCATCTCCAGCGCGAGCGTGAAGAGCCCCCCTGCCCCCGAGTGATGGTCAGCGCGCGAGGCCGGCAACAGGCCGACGAAGTCCGCGAGTCGGTGGATCGGACCCAAGTACCGCCGGACAAACTGCTCCTCAGGCAACGCGACATGCTTTCGCAGCATCTCGATGAGAGGAGCCTTCGTCGCCACCATTTCAGCGGAGCTGACGATTGCGATGCCGCCGTCCTTGGGCGGATAGATCGGCACACCAGGCTGGCGCGAGGCGTGAGGGGGGACGACGGCAACCGTCACGCCGGGGGCGATGGTCGCTCCACTCTTGGCGGGCTGGCGCCCAAACCGACTCTCAAGCCATGCGCGAATCATGACCCCATACTAGGGATGCACGTCCTATGCAAATGGCGAAACCTCCGGGGTCAGAGCGCCGATTTCAGCTAGT
>RXJW01000156.1 GCA_003963005.1 Burkholderiales bacterium | reverse complement strand
CGGTCTTCGGCGATGACGCGTTCGCTGATGAGGATCGAGTCCTCGAAGTTGTAGCCGTTCCAGGGCATGAACGCGACCAGCATGTTCTGGCCCAGGGCCAGTTCACCGATGTCGGTGGAGGCGCCGTCGGCAATGATGTCCTCGGCCGCCACCTTGTCGCCACGGCGCACGATCGGGCGCTGGTGGATGTTGGTGTTCTGGTTGGAACGCTGGTACTTGATCAGGTTGTAGATGTCGACGCCGACTTCACCAGCCACCGTCTCGTCATCGTTCACGCGGATCACGATGCGGTTGGTGTCGACGTAGTCGACCACGCCACCGCGGCGGGCAGCCACGACCGTGCCCGAGTCCTTCGCGGCAACGCGCTCGACGCCCGTACCGACGAAAGCCTTCTCGGGGCGCAGCACCGGCACGGCCTGGCGCTGCATGTTGGCGCCCATCAGTGCGCGGTTCGCGTCGTCGTGCTCGAGGAACGGCACGAGCGAAGCGGCGACCGACACGATCTGCGTCGGGGCCACGTCCATGTACTGGATGCGCTCGGGCGAGGTCAGCACCGATTCGCCGTTCTCACGGGCGGAGACCAGCTCGTCGGTCAGCTCGCCGCTGGCGTTCAGCGTCGCGTTGGCCTGGGCGATGACGTACTTGCCTTCCTCGATGGCGGACAGGTAGTCGATCTGGTCGGTGACCTTGCCGTCCACCACGCGACGGTACGGCGTCTCCAGGAAGCCGTATTCGTTGAGTTGGGCGTACAGGGCCAGGGAGTTGATCAGGCCGATGTTCGGGCCTTCCGGCGTTTCGATCGGGCAGACGCGGCCGTAGTGGGTCGGGTGCACGTCACGCACCTCGAAGCCGGCGCGCTCGCGGGTCAGACCGCCCGGGCCGAGGGCCGAGACACGACGCTTGTGCGTGATCTCGGACAGCGGGTTGGTCTGGTCCATGAACTGCGACAGCTGCGACGCACCGAAGAACTCCTTCAGCGCCGCGGAGATCGGCTTGGAGTTGATCAGGTCATGCGGCATCAGGGCTTCGGTCTCGGCCTGGCCCAGACGCTCCTTCACGGCCTTCTCGATGCGGGCGAGGCCCGAGCGGTACTGGTTTTCGGCCAGTTCGCCCACGCAACGCACACGGCGGTTGCCCAAGTGGTCGATGTCGTCCACTTCGCCGCGGCCATTGCGCAGCTCGACGAGGATCTTGACGACGTCAAGGATGTCCTCGTTGGACAGGTTCATCGTGCCTTCCGGCGTGTCACGGCCGACACGCGCGTTGAACTTCATGCGGCCGACACGGCTCAGGTCGTAGGTGTCGGTGCTGTAGAACAGGCGGTTGAACAGGGCCTCGACGGCGTCTTCCGTCGGCGGCTCGCCGGGGCGCATCATGCGGTAGATGGCCACGCGGGCAGCCAGCTGGCTGTCGGTCTCGTCAGACGCCAGGGTCTGCGAGATGTAGGCGCCTTCGTCCAGCTCGTTCGTGAACAGGCACTGGATGTCCTTGACGCCGGCGGCGCGCAGCTTCTTCAGCAGCGCGTCGGTCAGTTCGTCGTTGGCCTTGGCGATGATCTCGCCGGTGTCGGCATCGATCATGTTCTTGGCCAGCACGCGGCCGACCAGGAAGTCTTCCGGCACCGAGATGTGCTGCGTGCCGGACTGCTCCAGCTGGCGCACGTGACGGGCGGTGATGCGCTTGTCCTTCTCGACGATGACGGCACCGCTCTTGTCGACGATGTCGAAGCGGGCGACTTCGCCCTTCAGGCGGTCAGCCACGAATTCGAGCTGCGCGCCGACGTCCATCAGGCGGAAGTTGTCGAACACGAAGAAGTGGGCCAGGATCTGCTCGGGGTTCAGGCCGATGGCCTTCAGCAGGATCGTGACCGGCATCTTGCGGCGGCGGTCGACGCGGAAGTACAGGATGTCCTTCGGGTCGAATTCGAAGTCCAGCCAGGAACCACGGTAGGGAATGATGCGGGCGCTGAACAGCAGCTTGCCCGAGCTGTGGGTCTTGCCCTTGTCGTGCTCGAAGAACACGCCAGGCGAACGGTGCAGCTGCGACACGATGACGCGCTCGGTGCCGTTCACGATGAAGGAGCCGTAGTCGGTCATGAGCGGCACTTCGCCCATGTAGACCTCCTGCTCCTTGATCTCCTTGACCGTCTTCGCCTGGGGCGACTCACGGTCATAGATGATCATCTGCAGGCGCGCGCGCACGGCGGCGGCGTAGGTCAACCCCCGCTGCTGGCACTCACGGGTGTCGAACGGCGGCTTGGCGATGTTGTACTCGAGGAACTTCATCTCGACGAACCCGTTGTGCGAAACAATCGGGAACGCCGACAGGAAGGCTGCCTGCAGGCCTTCGGGCTTGCGTTTGGCAGGGGCCACGTCCTTCTGCAGGAAGGCCACGTAGCTGTCCTTCTGCATGGTCAGCAGGTAAGGAACGTTGAGAACGCTCTCGCGCTTGCCGAAGCTCTTGCGAATCCGCTTGCGCTCGGTGTAGCTATAGGGGGTTGCTTGCGCCATAAACACTCCGTGTCGAGTGCGCTCCCGGCCGTGGAACGCACTGCGTCGGCGACTGGCTGGCTCATCCGCCCAGAACAGGCGGCTGCCTCGCTTGGTGGTTGGCCACTACCAACCGCTGGCGGACAACTCTGGCCTCAGCTCCATAGGCTTTGCCAAAGTCCGACCAAACTGGCTCTCTGCAGTCGGATCAGAGAACACGTGAAAGAACTGTGCATCATACGCTGCGCAGTGCTTTCATCTGTTCTCCACGGGAGAAACCCGCAAAGACGAAAAAGGGGAAGCCCTGAGGCAACCCCTTTTTGAATCCGGACGAACCGGATTCGGTCGGCGAGCGGCGTCGCGAGCGGGTCGAGGTCGGGTCTGAGACACGGAGCCGTACTTGCGTACGGCGAGTATCGAAGGCCCGAGATCGGCCCGCGCAGTAGCCGAGCGCCGGCCGAATTACTTCAGTTCGGCCTTGGCGCCGGCTTCGACCAGCTTCTTGACGGCGGCTTCGGCGTCAGCCTTGGAGATGCCTTCCTTGACGTTCTTCGGAGCGCCGTCGACCAGGTCCTTGGCTTCCTTCAGACCCAGGCCGGTGATTTCGCGGACGGCCTTGATGACGCCGACCTTCTGGGCGCCGGCGTCGGTCAGGACGACGTTGAATTCGGTCTTCTCTTCAGCAGCAGCAGCAGCGCCGCCGCCAGCGCCACCGGCGGCCGGGGCAGCCATGGAGGCGGCGGACACGCCGAACTTCTCTTCGATGGCCTTGACCAGGTCGTTGAGTTCCAGGACGGTCATGCTGTCCAGGGCGGTCAGGAAAGCGTCTTTATCGAATGCCATGATGTGTTCCTCAATATCAG
>RXJW01000069.1 GCA_003963005.1 Burkholderiales bacterium | reverse complement strand
CCTTGTGCTTGCCGCGCAAACGGAGTGCCACTTCGCTGGCAACACGTCCGAGCACCTTGTCGGTGGCGTCAATCACAAACCACTCGTGCGTCACTTCGGCCGGCTTGGCGCTGAAGGTCTTCATGAGAGTAGCTTTCGCTGTGCCGGCGGCCTGAAAGGTCACCGGCGATGGATGGCTGATTTGCGGCCCGCCTCGGTGCTGTGTCTTGGGTGCACAACCTCTCGGCAAGCTTCTTTCCCGCAGCCTTTTGACGGAAAAGCCCGCGAGTGTAGCAGCTTGCAGACTGGATTGAAAGGAGGGGCTCGCTGTACGCTCCTGTGAACCCTGCACGCCATGTCGACGCCGATTCCCGCTCCCCCACCCCCGCCCGATGACGCCGTCACCGGGTGGACGCATGAGCTGTCGGCGTTCGGCCCTGACGCTGCGGCGCCGCCCTCCCCTGCCCTGCCGCCGCCCACCGGGGCGCTGGCCGGCGCCCGGGCCGCGTTGGAGCGGCTGTCGACCTGGGTGCCGATCCGGTCGCTGGCCCGTCGCCACCGCCGCCGCATCATCGAGCACCTGCTGGCCCTGGAGCCGCCGGACCGCTACCTGCGATTCGGCTACCCGGCGTCCGACGAGCAGATCCGCAAGTACGCGCTCAGCCTTGATTTCGCCCGCGACGAGGTGCTGGGCATCTTCAACCGGCGCCTGCAACTCGTCGCCCTCGCCCACGTCGCCTACGGCCTGCCCATGCCCGGCGAACCGCAACGCACGATGGCCGAGTTCGGCGTCTCGGTGCTGGCCCACGCGCGCAGCCGCGGCCTGGGGCGGCGCCTGTTCGATGCCGCCGCGCTGCATGCCCGCAACCGGGGCATCGACACCCTCTTCATCCACGCGCTGACCGAAAACCGTCCCATGCTCCGCATCGCAGCTGCCGCCGGAGCGATCGTGGAACGCGACGGCGGCGAATCCGCCGCGTGGCTGCGGCTGCCGCCGGAAACCTTCGGCTCCCAGGTCGAGCAGGCCCTGGAGCGCCACCTGGGCGAACTGGATTTCCAGCTGAAGCGCCAGGCGAAGGTGCTCAGCGGCATCGTCGACGGGGTGGCCGAAGTGAAGGCCCATTTTGATGCGTCGGGGCGTGCCGCCAAGCAGTGACGTCAGCTTGACGACGGACTGTGCGCCCGCCGGCCCCCCTCAGGCCCGGGGTTATCGGGGCTTGCGAGTACTTCTTTTTGGGGACGTTCGGCTACATTGAACTTTTGGCCGCGCTGGGCCTTCGGCGCTGCTGCCCCAACCCCCGAGGGACATGCCGTACGCCGTCTATTGGATCGCCGCCCTGGCTGTTTGCGTGCTCGGTCTGGCCGTCAGCCTGATCTGGGCGCTGCGGCGGCCGGCGCACGCCACCAAAGGCCTGCCCGCGGAGTGGTCGCTCACGGCACGGCCGGTGTTCACGACGGATGAGCGCCGCGTCTTCCGGTTGCTGCGCGAAGCCCTGCCCCACCATGTCGTGCTCTCCAAGCTGCCCCTGGTGCGCTTTTGCCAGCCGACCGAGGCCAAGGAAGTGCGCTACTGGTTCGACCTGCTCGGCGCGGCCCACGTCACCTTTGCCATCTGCAGCCCGAACGGCCGCGTGCTGGCTGCCATCGACCTCGAAGGCGAGCGGGGCGTGACGCCGCGCACCCTGCAGATCAAGCATGCCGTGCTGTCGGCCTGCCGCGTGCGCTACCTGCGCTGCGCGATGGACCAACTGCCCAGCATCGCCGAACTGCAACTGCTCGTGCCGCAGGGCAGCAACACGCGAGGCCCGCTGCCGGCACCGGCCGCCACGGCGGGCCTGACGCGCCGCCGCAGCGGCCTGGGCGAGGACGAGTACGGCAGCGACTGGGGCCAGTTCTCGCAGCCGCTGCCGCTGTGGCAGGACGCCAGCGTGTTCGCCGGCAGCCACGACCACGCCGAGGAGCGCTACCCGCGCGTGACGCGGCACACACCGCTGCATGCGCCGATGCACTCGCCGCTGCACATGCCGAGCCACACGCCCGCGCCGGCACCGCAGCGCCGGCTGGCCCCACGCAGCCTCGACACGGCCCGCTACCACCCGCGCAACCTGCCGGTGCTGGACGACGCCGACGACGAAGCCATGATGGACGACATCGTCGGCGTGGTCGTGGACGCGCCGCGCTACGCCACCGAGCGCCCGCGCCGGCGCTGACCCTGCCATCCCGGCGACACTCGCCGGATGCACGACGCCACCCCTGACCTCAGCTTCGGCGACCTGACGCCCGAGTTCATGCTCGATGCGCTCGACGCCGCCGGCCTGCGCGCCGATGGCCGCCTGCTGCAGCTCAACTCCTTCGAGAACCGGGTGCTGATGCTGCACCTGGAAGACGGCGGCGCTGTGGTCGCCAAGTTCTACCGCCCCGGCCGCTGGAGCGATGCACAGATCCTGGAGGAGCACGCCTTCGCCGCTGAACTGGCGGCGGCCGAGGTGCCGGTGGCCGCGCCCTGGCCGCTGGCCGGTGGCTCCACGCTCTTCCACCACGACGGCCAGCGCCTGGCCGTCACGCCGCGCCAGGGCGGCCGCGGCCCGGAACTGGAAGACCCCGAGGTGCTGCGCTGGATCGGCCGCCTGCTGGCGCGCCTGCATGGCGTGGGCCGCCAGAAGCCCTTCGCCGAGCGTCTGGCCTGGGCGAGTGCCGCGCCGGCCCAGGCTGCGCGCGACTGGCTGATGGCCCACGACGCCCTGCCGCCTGAAATCGCCCCGGCCTGGGACGACGCCGCCCAGCGCTGCATCGCCGCCATCCAGGCTGCGTTCGACAGCCTGCCCGACCTGCAGCTCACGCGGCTGCACGGCGACTGCCACCCCGGCAACATCCTCTGGACGCCCGACCGCGGCCCGCACTTCGTGGACCTGGACGACGCCGTCACCGGCCCGGTCGTGCAGGACCTGTGGATGCTGCTGCCCGGCGAAGCCGATGCCGCGCGGCAGCTGCTCAACGCGGTGCTGGACGGCTACGAACAGATCGCCGAGTTCGACGACCGCGAGCTGCGCCTGATCGAGCCGCTGCGCACGATGCGCATGATCCACCACAGCGCCTGGCTGGCCCGGCGCTGGGGCGACCCGGCCTTCCCGCTCGCCTTCCCGTGGTTCGGCACGCCCAACTACTGGCATGACCAGGTCGCCAAGCTGCGGGAGCAGCTCGAAGCCATGCGCCCCCGGGACTCGGCCCCCACGCTGACGCGGGACGAGGACGAGGTCGATTTCGACGGCGACGGCTTCGCCTGAGGCCTTCAAGGCCTGCCCTGCGGGCCACAGGAACCCGCCGGCGCCGCTCAGCACGGGCGGAGATCAGCCGTGGGCGGAAAGGCCCCTTCGCGGCCCGGGGATGGCAGCAGCTCTGTAAAAATACTGGATATACATACAGTATTGTGGTCTCATCCAAGCTCCGGTTTCTTCCCCCACCCCACAGTGGTTCTGACCGTTTTTCCTGCCCCTCCTGCCGTTCCGAGCCCTGGCCATGCTGCCCGCCTCCGTTGCTTCCCCGTCCCTGTCGATGCCTGTGGCACTGCACTCGCCTGCGCCGGCCATGCCGCCTCGGCCGCCCGCGCTGGAAGACACGGCCGGGCTGCAGGGGCGGCTGTGGCGGGGCAACAGCCTGGGGCGCACGGCCGAGCCGGTGCTGGCCAGCGGCTTCGAGGCGCTGGACGCCGAACTGCCCGGCGGCGGCTGGCCGCTGCGGGCCGTCACTGAACTGCTGACGCCCCAAGCCGGCGTGCTGGAGTGGCGACTGCTGGGCCCCGCGCTGCGCGGCTGGTGGGCGGGGCAGGCGCCACCGGCTCCGCGTGCTTCGGCTCGCTCAGCCAGCCGGCGCCCACGACCGGCCCCGTCGGCCCTGCTGCGCTCGCTGCTGCTCATCAACCCGCCCCACATCCCCCACCTGCCCGGCCTCCAGGGACTGGGGCTGCCGGCCTCAGCCCTGGTGTGGGTCACGGCCCGCACGCCGGCCGAGAGCCTGTGGGCAGCCGAGCAGGCCATCAAGTCGCAGGTGACCGTGCTGGCCTGGCTGCCCGAGGCCCGGCCGGAGCAGGTGCGCCGGCTGCAGGTGGCCGCGCTCGGCTCCAGCGCCCCGGCCTTCCTCGTGCGACCGGAGCGCCAGCGCACGCAATCGTCCGCCGCGCCGCTGCGCCTGGTGGTGCAGCCGGGCGAGGGCTGGGCGCTGGACGTGCACCTGCTCAAGCGCCGCGGCCCGGCGCACGAGGGGTGGCTGGCGCTGCCGGCCATTCCCGGGGCCGTGGAGCCGCTGCTGACCGCTGCCCGGCGCCAGCCGCAGCCGGCACCCACGCCAACCCCCACGCCCATCACCCCGCCCACGGAGCGCCCCGATGCGCTGGCTCGCCCTGTGCTGCACGCCTGAGGCCCCGGTCGGAGATGCCGACGCCCTCGCCTGGCTGGCGCTGAGCTTCACGCCGCGCGTGACGCGGCTCGAAGAAGCCGTGCTGGCCGAGGTGTCGGCGAGCCTGCGGCTGTTCCGCGGCGCTCGCGCCTTGCGGCTGCGGCTGCAGGCCGGGGCGGCCCAGGCGGGCCTGGCGCTCGGTGCCACCGCCTGGGCGCCGACGGCACTCGGCGCGCTGGCCCTCGCCCGCTGCCCCGAGGCGCCGCCCCGCGGGCCCTTCACCGAGCGGCTGGACGCCCTGCCTCTGCACGCACTCAGCGCCGCCCAGGCCCACCACGCGATGCTGGCGCGGCTGGGCTGCCGCTCGCTGGGCGAGTTGCGCCGGCTGCCGCGCGCGCCGCTGGCCCGACGCTTCGGCCCCGGGCTGTTGACCGCGCTGGACCAGGCCTACGGCGACCTGCCCGAAGCCCACGACTGGCTCACGCTGCCCGACCGCTTCGAGGCCCGGCTGGAGCTGCCCTGGCGCGTGGAGCACGCCCCGGTGCTGCTCAACTTCGCCGAGACGCTGCTGCGCCAGCTCTGCGCCTTCCTCTCGGCCCGCCATGCCGGCGTGCGCGCGCTGCGCCTGGCCTGGCAGCACGACGCCATGCGCGCCCGCGACGTGGCCGGCAGCGGCGAACTCACCGTCGCCACCGCCGACACCACGCGCGACCTCACCCGCCTCACGCGCTTGCTGGGCGAGCACCTGGCCCGCACCACGCTGGCCGCGCCGGCCGGCGAAATCTCGCTCAGCGCCGAGCAGCTGCTGCCGCTGCAGGAACTCAGCGGCGGCCTGCTGCCGGGGTCGGCCGACGAGCAGGAGCACACCACCACCCATGCGCTGCTGGAGCGGCTGTCGGTGCGCCTGGGGCCGGCCCACGTGCGCCAGGGCCGGCTGCGCGAGGACCACCGCCTGGACCGCATGCAGGACTGGCAGCCCTGGCCCTGCCCGCCCGCCCCGGCGGCCCCCGCCGTGCGCCCGCCGCCGGGCCCGCAGCCCACCTGGCTCGTCGACCCGCCGTTGCCGCTGCGCTGCGACGCCCGCGAGCAGCCGCTCTTCGCCGGGCCGCTCACACGCATCAGCGGCCCGCACCGCATCGAGACCGGCTGGTGGCAGGGCGGCGGCCTGCAGACGCGCGACTACTTCGTCTACCGCAGCGCCGCCCGCGGGCTGCTCTGGGTCTACCACGAGCGCTTCCCCGACCCGGCAACGGCGCGGGCCTCCGGCTGGTTCCTGCACGGGGTGTTCGCATGACGCCTTCACCACCCAGGCCCCGGGACGAGCGCCGGGCCGCCCCAAGCCGGCCCGGCATCCCCCCGGGCGCCGAGGGGCACGGGTACGCCGAACTGCATTGCCTGTCGGCCTTCAGCTTTCTGCGGGGCGCCTCCGAGCCGCAGGAGCTGGTGGAGCGCGCCGTGCAGATGGGCTACGAGGCCCTGGCGCTGACCGACGAATGCTCGCTCGCCGGCGTCGTGCGCGCGCACAAGCAGCTGCGCGAGATGCGCGAGGCGGCAGCCGCCGAGGGCGGCGATCCGGTCACGCTCAAGCTGCTCATCGGCAGCGAGTTCCTCGTGCGGGACGACGCCGGCACGCCGCGCTTCAAGCTCGTGCTGATCGCCCAGAACCTGAACGGCTACGGCAACCTCAGCCAGTTCATCACCCGGCTGCGCCGCGCCAGCCCGGTCAAGGGCGAGTACACGCTGCATTGGCGCCAGCTCGCGCCCGAACTGCTGGCCGACTGCCTGGCCCTGCTCGTGCTGCCCCGCGAGGCGCCCGACGCCGAACTGCTCGGCCCGGCGCAATGGGCGCTGCAGCACTTCACCGGCCGCGCCTGGCTGGCGGTGGAGCTGCTGCGCGAAGCGAGCGACGCGCTCTGGCTGCAGCGGCTGCAGGCCCTGTCCGAAGCCACCGCCCTGCCCCTCGTGGCCGCGGGCGACGTGCACTTCCACGTGCGCTCGCGCAAGGCGCTGCAGGACGTGATGACCGCCACGCGCCTGGGCCGCACGGTGGCCGACTGCGGCTTCGATCTGCAGCCCAATGCCGAACGCCACCTGCGCAGCCGCTACCGCCTCTCGCGCCTGGTCCCACCCGAGCTGATGGCCGAGACCCTGCACGTGGCCGCGCGCTGCGACTTCAGCCTCGACGAGATCCGCTACTGCTACCCGAGCGAGGTCGTGCCGCCCGGCCTCACCGCCACGCAACACCTTCGCCAGCTCACCGAGGCCGGCGCCGCGCGCCGCTGGCCGCAGGGCCTGACGCCCGAACTGCGCGCACGCATCGAGCACGAGCTGGCTCTCATCGAGGCGCTGGGTTACGAGCACTACTTCCTGACCGTGGCCGACGTCGTGGCCTTCGCTCGAAGCCAGCAGATCCTCTGCCAGGGCCGCGGCTCGGCGGCCAACAGCGTCGTCTGCTACTGCCTGGGCGTGACCTCGGTCAACCCGGAGGAAAGCACGCTGCTGTTCGAGCGCTTCATCAGCCGCGAGCGCAACGAGCCGCCCGACATCGACGTCGACTTCGAGCACGAACGCCGCGAGGAGGTCATCCAGCACCTCTACCAAAAATACGGCCGCGACCGCGCCGCGCTCACGGCGGTGGTCATCTGCTACCGGCCCAAGAGCGCCATCCGCGACGTCGGCAAGGCGCTGGGCTTCAGCGACGAGCAGCTGGAGGTGATGAGCAACGACCACAGCGGCTGGTCCACCCAGGTGCTGCCCGAAGAGCACCGCACCGAGCTGCTGCACAAGCTCGGCCTGCCGGAAGACGACCCCCGCCTCTTGCAGCTCATCGCACTCGGCCGCCAGCTCAACGGGCTGCCGCGGCACCTGTCGCAGCACGTCGGCGGCTTCGTGCTGACCGAGGGCCCGCTGGAACGCCTCGTGCCCATCGAGAACGCGACGATGGAGAACCGCAGCGTCATCGAGTGGGACAAGGACGACATCGACGAGCTCAAGATGATGAAGGTCGACGTGCTGGCCCTGGGCATGCTGAGTGCCATCCGCCGCTGCATCGACCTCGTCAACGCGCTGCGCGGCGAGCGCTGGGAGCTGGCCACCATCCCGCGCGAATGCACGCGCACCTACGACATGATCTGCCGCGCCGACACGGTGGGCGTGTTCCAGATCGAGAGCCGCGCGCAGATGTCCATGCTGCCGCGCCTGAAGCCCCGCTGCTACTACGACCTCGTCATCGAAGTCGCCATCGTGCGGCCCGGCCCCATCGAAGGCGGCATGGTGCACCCCTACCTCAAAAACCGTGCGCTGCCGCCGGACGAGGTGCCCTACCCGAGCGAGGCCCTGAAGGAGGCTCTGTGGCGCACCCGCGGCGTGCCGATCTTCCAGGAGCAGGTCATGCAGGTGGCCATGATCGCCGCCGGCTTCAGCGCCGGCGAGGCCGACCAGCTGCGCCGTGCGATGGCCGCCTGGAAGCGGCCCGGCGTGCTCGAGAAGTACTACGACAAGGTCGTCCAGGGCATGCGCGAGCGCGGCTACACCGACGACTTCGCCGAGAGCATCTTCAAGCAGATCAAGGGCTTCTCCAGCTACGGCTTCCCCGAGAGCCACGCCGCCAGCTTCGCGCTGCTCACCTACATCAGCTGCTGGCTCAAGTGCCACGAGCCGGCGGCCTTCCTGTGCGCGCTGCTGAACTCCCAGCCGCTGGGCTTCTACACCCCCAGCCAGCTCGTGCAGGACGCGCGGCGCCACCAGATCGACGTGCGCCCCATCGACGTGAACCACAGCGACAAGGACAGCACGCTCGAACCCCATGCGCTGCCCGCCACCGCCAGCGGCGAGCGCCCCCAGCCCGCGGTGCGCCTGGGCCTGCGCCTGGTCAGCGGCCTGGGCGACGACGCTGCGCTGCGCATCGAACGCTCACGCCGCGCGCACGGCCCCTTCGCGCACCCGCAGGACCTCGCCCACCGCGCGCGCCTCAGCCAGCAGGACATGCAGCAACTCGCCGCCGCCGACGCCCTCACGAGCCTCGCCGGCCACCGCCGCCAGCAGGTCTGGCAGGCCTCGGCCCTGCACGCCGTGCCCGAACTGCTGCAGGGCAGCCTGCTGCCGGAAGACGAGCTCGAACTGCCCGCCGCGGCCGAGGGCGAGGAAGTGCTCTGGGACTACGCCGCCACCGGCCTCACGCTGCGCCGCCACCCGCTGGCCCTCCTGCGCCCACGGCTCGCCAAGCAGGGCCTGCTGTCCGCCCGCCAGCTCGACGCCGTCAAAGCCGGCCGTCATGCCAAGGCCTGCGGCATCGTCACCGGCCGGCAGAAGCCCCAGACGGCCAAGGGCACCCTCTTCGTCACGCTGGAAGACGAAACCGGCAACGTGCAGGTCATCGTCTGGCCCCAGGTCTACGAGCAACACCGCAGCACCATCCTCGGCGCCCGGCTGCTGGCCGTGGAAGGCATCTGGCAACGCGGCGACGGCGACGTGCGCCACCTGCTGGCGCGGGGGTTCAGGAACTTGAATCCGCTGCTGGGAAGGTTGCAGACGGAGAGTCGGGATTTCAGGTGAGGCGGCGGTCGGGGCATAGTTCCCCATCACCGCGCCTGATCGCTTCAAACCGCATGATCGTTCCAGAGTTCTGGGCAGAGGCCCGCCAGCACCACCGAGATGCCCAGCGGCAGATCACGGTTCGACGCTTCGGTTGGTCCAACGAGAGCGAATCAGAAGCCCTGGAGATGGCGCAGGCCCGAGCGGCCGAGGCGCTGGCCCGGGCCCTCGCCGGCGAGAAGATCGAGCGCCGGGAACGCAAGGCGGCCTACAACGGTGCCTTCGGGGTGCCCATCCGCGAGGAAATCCTGTCGCGCCATGGCGAGGAGGTCATCACGCGGAACGCCTACGGTGCCCATTGCCTCAACACCCCCCGCGCGCTGTTCGCCGACATCGACTTCGAGCCGTCGGCGCGCGGCAAGGACGCGCTGCTCGCGTTCGGCGTGCTTGCTTTCGGCTGTGCGATGGTGGGGCTGCAGAGTCATCGTTGGGGCCTGGCAGCCGGGCTGATTTTCATCTCCGTTTTCCTGTCATCGCCCGTGGCCTCCTTCGTTCGACAGCGCGTCACCGCCCTGCGCGGCGGCGCGAGTCACGTGGCGCGACAGCGCATCACCACCTACCTCGCCAGCCATCCCGACTGGCACCTGCGGCTGTACCGGACGCCTGCCGGACTGCGGCTGCTGGCCACCCATCAGCCGTTCGAACCGCAGGCCCCGGAGGTCCAGCGGTTCTTCGCAGCCGTCGGGGCAGACCCCGTCTACGTGCGCATGTGCCTGAACCAGCGCTGCTTCCGCGCCAGGCTCACGGCCAAACCCTGGCGCGCGGGGATCACCGGCCACATGCGGCCGAGGCCCGGTCTCTGGCCGGTGGACCCTGCACGTCGCCCGGTGCGGGACGCGTGGGTGGCGCGCTACGAAGCGACGGCGGCCGGTTTCGCGTCCTGTCAGTTCCTGGAATCCCTCGGCTCGGGCACGGTCCATCCCGCGCTGTTGCCGGTCGTCGAACTGCACGATCGCGAGAGCAGGGCCTTGCAGGGGGACCTGCCTCTGGCCTGATTCGACGCCGATCGGCCCTGCACCTGCCGCTCGCGCGGCCTGCGGGCAGGTGCAATGGCCAGAAACCTCGCCCCGAGGGCCGCTCGCACGCATCCTCCGCTTGTCTGCAAACCGATGGCGGGATACTGACTGCCCATGACCACGCTGGTTCTTCTCCCGGGCTTGGACGGCACCGGGCTGCTGTTCAAGCCGTTGCTGGACGCGCCGGCAGGAGCGATCCCGGTCGCGGTTGTCAGGTTTCCGACGACTGCCGCTGCCGGTTATGCGGAACTGGAGCGCTGCGTCGAAGCCGCAATACCGGGCGAGGATCCCATCGTGCTGCTCGGTGAATCCTTTTCAGGCCCCATCGCCATCTCGCTGGCTGCAAAGTACCCAAAGCGCGTCAAGGGGCTCGTGCTCTGCTGCACCTTTGCACGAAACCCGCATCCAGCGCTCGGGGCATTCAAACCGCTGGCGAGCGTGCTGCCATTCCGTGCGCTGCCCGCTGCACTGTCGACTCTGGCACTCTTGGGCCGGCATGCAACACCTGAGCTTCGACGGTTGCTGGCCGATGCGCTGGCACCCGTGTCGTCCAAAGTGCTGGGTGCGCGACTGGCCGGCGTGCTCTCGATCGACGCTTCAGCCAGTCTGGCCCGGGTCGTGGCACCCATGCTCTACCTCCGCGCCACGGAAGATCGTCTGATTCCCAGGTCCGCTGCCGAGACCATCAAAGTCGCTCAGCCTGCCCTTCAGGTGGTGGACGTGCCGGGACCGCATGGCCTGCTCCAGGCAGCACCGGACGCGGCTGCACGACTGGTGCTGGATTTCTTTCGCAAGCTTGCTTAGCCCACCGTTCCTCGTCTCCGCACGCGGCACTGGTGGGGCATGCCCCACGGCTCTCTGTGACCCGGCTGACGTCAGGTGCCTGGCGGGTCGTGACCCGCCCTACGCCTGTTGCTCGCGAAACGCGGCTTTCGGCTAACGTCAGCGGCACCACGGTTGCCACAGCCCGTTCTCCGCTCATGGACATCACCGCCCACGACACTGACTTCCATCACCGCCTCGCGCGCATGCTCACCCCGCGCCGTGTGTTCGACGCGCAAGGCGTCGCGCACGGCGATATCGATCTTCGGCTGGTGCAATCGATAGAAGACGTGCTCGTGCCGCGCCTCGGACACTGGGAGGCGTCCGACACGTGGTTCCATCAACTGGACTTCTACGGCGATGGCGTCAGGTCGCTCACGTTCAGCCGCAGCGTGTTTCCCTACGACCAGGTCAGTCAGTTGCAGCGCCTGCTGCGCGGCGAGCATGCAGACTTTTGCATCCTTTGCATCGCGACCGACAGGCTGGCCGGGGGTGAGTCTGCCACCGACGACGACTATCTCGCCATATTCAAGGACACGCTGATGGCAACGCCGAAACTGGCGACACAGATGGCCAAAGCGCTGTTGGGCGGGTCATGACGCGCTGCGCCACTTGCGCTCGCGACACGCCGCTCCCCGCCAACGCCAACCATTGTTGACATGGGCAAGTTCCGTCACCACTCAAGCTTTCCGAAGCACAAGCGTGCGCAAGGGTTTCGCTTCCCTTTCGTGTGCTTCAGTTGCCGGAAGTCGTTCAAGTTGCCCGTCAGCACGGCATCGCGACGCTGCCCTCAGTGCAGCGCTCCCATGGAGATGTTGAGCCGCAAGTTCTCGGCGCCGCGGTCGGCCGACGTGCGTCAGTGGAAGAAGGTCCAGTTTCTGGTGGCGCATGGCTTCCGCTTTCATACCGTTTACTGCACGACCGAGTCGGGTGGTGCGCGCTCGGTCCGGTACCCGGCCACGCTGGACGAGGCCAAGGACTTCGTCGTGGCGTTTCGAGATCAGGCTCGACCAGCGCCCTAGCGTCGCTAAGCGGCTTGGCCCGCACCAGGCCGGCACTCTCAGGCGCGCGGGCCCTTCAAAGCCGCTTCGTACACCGCCAGATCCGCGGCGGTGAAGCAGCAGAAGATCACCTCACCCAGCTGCGCTTGTCCCGAACTCACGGCGCGCACCGTCGCAATCGCGACCTCGGCCGCCAGCTCCACCGGATAGCCGTAGATGCCCGTGCTGATGCTCGGGAACGCGAGCGACGCCACGCCCTTGGCAACCGCCACTTCGAGCGAGCGGCGGTAGCACGACGCCAGCAGTTCGGCCTCGCCATGCCCGCCGCCCCGCCAGACCGGACCGACCGTGTGCACGATGTACCGGGCGGGCAACCGGTAGCCCCCGGTGATCTTGGCGTCCCCGGTCTTGCAGCCGCCGAGCAGACGGCATTCGTGCACCAGGTCCGGCCCCGCCGCGCGGTGGATGGCACCGTCGACACCGCCGCCGCCCAGCAGCGAGGAGTTGGCGGCGTTGACGATGGCGTCGACCCGCAGGGTGGTGATGTCGGCGCGCAGGGCACGGAGGGTGGCAGGCATGGCAGGGCGCTCTGGTCGAGGCGGGCCTGCTCAGGGGCCGGCGTCCGCCCAGGCCCGCGCCAACCGCGCCCTCGCCCCCGGCTGCACATTCGCCCGCGCGAGGTCGCCGCCGTAATGCGCCTTCACCCGCGGGTCCATGAGGCGATACCACAGCGGCGGCACGTAGGCCACGAGCAGCAGGCCGGCGTAGCCGCTGGGCAGCTGCGGCGCCTGCTCGAAGTGCCGCAGCGCCTGGTAGCGCCGCGCCGGGTGGGCGTGGTGATCGCTGTGGCGCTGCAGGTGGTACAGGAACAGGTTGGACATGCGGTGGTTGCTGTTCCAGGAGTGCTCGGGGGCGCAGCGTTCGTAGCGGCCGTCGGCGCCCTGCTGGCGCCGCAGGCCGTAGTGCTCGATGTAGTTCACCACCTCCAGCAGCTGCGCCCCATACGCCGCCTGCACGAGCAAGAAGGGCAGCACTGCCCAGCCCAGCCACGCCACGAGGCCGGCATACAGCACGACCGTCATGGCCCAGGCTTGCAGGCATTCGTTGCGCCAGTGCCAGGGGCCGTGCCCGCGGCCGGCCAGGCGCTGGCGTTCCAGGTGCCAGGCCGATCGCAGGCTGCCCAGCACCGTGCGCGGCAGGAAGGCCCAGAAGCTCTCCCCCAGGCGCGCGCTGGCGGGGTCTTCCGGCGTGGCCACGCGGCGGTGGTGACCGCGGTTGTGCTCGACGAAGAAGTGGCCGTACGCCACCGGCGCCAGCACGAGGCGCGACATCCAGCGCTCCCAGGCGGCGTGTTTGTGGCCGAGCTCATGCGCGGTGTTGATGGCCACGCCATTGATACCGCCCACGGTCAGCACGAGGCCGATGAAGCCCGCCACGCCCAGGTCGCCGTGCACCGCGAGCCAGGCGCCGTGCAGCGTCATGCCGAATTGCAGCGGCACGAAGAGCAGCAGCACCACGAGGTACCAGCGGTCGGCCTCCAGCGCGGGCACGAGCGACTCCGGCGGGTTGCTGCGGTCCTCGCCCAGCGCCCAGTCCAGCAGCGGGATCAGCGTGTACATGACCCCCGGCAGGGCCCACAGCCAGCCGACCTGGCCGCTGCGGTCGGCCAGCCAGACGTTGAGCCAGGCCAGGCCCGGGAAGGCACCGGACAGCAGCCAGGCATAGCGCTTGGTGTCGCGCCAGGGGGTGGGCGTGGGGGCGGCAAGAGCAGCAGGCATGGCCGAATGCTCGGGCGGCCGGGGCGCCCGGTCAAGGCGGGCGACCCGGGGGGCGCCAAGCCCATCCGAACCACTCCAGAAACACAGCCGGTGTAAGTTGCGCCCCTGGCCCCGCGACCGAGGCCCATCACTGCCGAGAGCCCCATGCTGATCAAGACCCCGTTTCCCCACGAGCCGCTGCCCAGCGAGATCACGCCGCATGGCGTCTACCTGAACCGCCGCACGGCGCTGGCCGGCCTGGGCCTGGCAGCCGCGTCGCCGCTGGCGCTGGCCCAGGGCACGCCCGGTGGCGGCAAGCTCCCCAAGCTGCCCGGCACGCGCTCGGCCGTGGCGGGTGCGATGGTGCTCGACAAGCCCACGAGCTACACCGACGCCACGTCCTACAACAACTTCTACGAGTTCGGCACCGACAAGTCCGACCCGGCTGCCTACGCCCACACGCTCAAGACGCGGCCGTGGACGGTCAGCGTCGAAGGCGAATGCGCCAAGCCGATGCGCTTCGACATCGAGGCCCTGCTCAAGCTCGCCCCGATGGAGGAGCGCATCTACCGGCTGCGCTGCGTCGAGGGCTGGAGCATGGTCATCCCTTGGGTGGGTTACTCGCTGGCCGAGGTGATCAAGAAGGTGGAACCGACCTCCAAGGCCAAGTACGTCGAGTTCACGAGCCTGGCCGACAAGTCGCAGATGCCCGGCGTGCGCTCCGGCGTGCTGGACTGGCCTTACGTGGAAGGCCTGCGCATCGACGAGGCCATGCATCCGCTGGCGATGCTGGTGTTCGGCATGTACGGCGAGGTGCTGCCCAACCAGAACGGCGCGCCGCTGCGCCTGGCGCTGCCCTGGAAGTACGGCTTCAAGTCGGCCAAGAGCATCGTCAAGATCCGCCTCGTCGAGAAAGAGCCCACCTCCAGCTGGACCAAGGCCGCCCAGCAGGAGTACGGCTTCTATTCCAACGTGAACCCCAACGTGCCGCATCCGCGCTGGAGCCAGGCCAGCGAGCGCCGCATCGGCGAGGACGGCCTGTTCGCCAAGAAGCGCCCGACGCTGATGTTCAACGGCTACGAGGCGCAGGTGGGCCAGCTCTACGCCGGCATGGACCTGAAGAAGAACTACTGAGCCCGTGAAGCGACTCCTGACGACGGCGCTGCTCAGCCGGGCAGCGAAGCCGTTGCTGTTCCTGCTGTGCGCGGCACCGCTGGCGTGGCTGACCTACGCGGCCGCCACCAACCAGCTCGGCGCCAACCCGGCCGAGGCCCTGATCCGCCGTCTGGGCGACTGGACGCTGCGCGGCCTTTGGCTCACGCTCACCATCACGCCGCTGCGCGAGCTCACCGGCCTGGCCGCGCTCGCGCGTTTGCGGCGGATGCTGGGCGTGTTCAGCTTCGTCTACGCGAGCCTGCACCTGTTGGCCTACGGCTGGCTCGACATGGGGTTGGAAGTGGCCGACATCGCCCGCGACATCGCCAAGCGGCCCTTCATCCTGATGGGCTTCACGGCCTGGCTGCTGATGCTGCCGCTGGCCGCGACTAGCTTCAACCGCGCCATCAAGGCGCTGGGCGCGAAGCGCTGGCAGACGCTGCACAAGGCCGTCTACGCGGTCGCGGTGGTCGGGCTGATGCACTTCATCTGGATGCGCGCCGGCAAGAACAACTTCATCGAGCCGGCCGTCTACGGTGCGCTGCTGGCGCTGCTGCTGGGTTGGCGGATGTGGAAGAAGCTGCGTCGATAATTTTTGGCTTCAGCCCCTGCCCCCATGCGCCCCATGACCAGCCCCACTTCCTTTGACGTCGTCATCCTCGGCGGCGGCCCTGCCGGCTGCAGCGCCGCCTCCTGGCTCGGCCAGCTCGGCCTGACGGCGATGCTGGTGGAGCGCGAGCCGCAGCTGTGTGCTTCGCTCGCGGCGCTGGACTTCGTGCAGGACTGGGTGCTCGGGCAACCCGCGACACGGCTGTGCGACCTGGCGGCGCAGTACGCCGCCCAGGCGAGCGCCACGCCGGGGCTCACGTTGCGGCTGGGCACGCAGCTGGAATCAGCCCGCCACACGGCCGACGGCTGGGCGCTTCAGCTCGCCGGCGGCGAGCGCATCCAGGCCCGGGCGCTGCTGATCGCCACCGGCTTGCGCCTGCTGCGGCCGGCACGCTACTTCGCCTCGGTACACCCGCGCGTGCTCGACGCCTCCGGCCTGACCGCCCAGCGCGACACCCTCGCCCCCGGCAGCGCCCTGCTGCTCGGCGCGGGCGACAACGCCGCCGAGAACGCGCTGCACCTGGCCGAGCGCGGCTTCGACGTGACCGTCTGGACCCGCAGCGGCTGGCGCGCGCAGACCCACCTCGTGGAGCGCATCGAACGCCACCCGCGGATCAAGGTGCGCCTGTCCACGCCACTGCCCGACGCACTGTTGCCCGACGGCACCGGCGTCACCGCCGGCACCGAGCGCTACGACGTGGCTGCCGTGCTGCTGGGTTTCGAGCCCGAGCCCTCCGCCTTCAGCCTGCTGGACGAGCATGCCCGCCAGCGCGTGTTCGTGGCCGGCGACGCCAGCGGCCGCTGGCACCCCTGCGTGCAGACCGCACTGGCCGACGGCGTGCAGGCGGCCAAGCAGATCGAGCAGGCGCTGCGCCCGCAGGCCACCGCCGCACCGCTGCGGCACAACAACCGCCAGGTCATCCACCTGCAGGGGCTGCGCTTTCGCGCGAACCTGGGCGTGCTGGACTTCGAGCGCACCGGGCCGCAGCCGATCCAGGTCGACGCCGAAGTCAACCTCGGCGCGCTGCCGGTGGTGGCGCGCGACGCCGACATCGGCCACGTGCTCGACTACCGCCGCGTGCGCACCGTCATCATCGACGAGTGCACGGCCGAGCACACCGATCTCGTCGAAGCCCTGCTCGGCAAACTGTGCAACCGCCTGATGAGCCTGCCCGGCGTGGTGGGCGTGCGCATCAAGCTGACCAAGCTGGAGATCTTCCCGGACTGCGAAGTGGCCATCAGCACCGAGGTGGGTGCCTGGTGAGGCGCACCGCGGCGGTGCGAACCGTCCGGTTGACCTGACGCAAACCGCCGACGCGAGGTCTTGACGCAGGTTAAGGACGCGCCCGCAGCTTGCGCGCAGCATGGCAGCGTCCATGTTGCACACCTCGCACGTCAGTTGCTGCGCCAGCCTCCGCCAAGCCCTCCTGCAGGGCTGGCAGCAGTCGTTCCCGCTGCATTCATCGCCGTTCCGGCAGATGGCGGCGAGCAGCGGCGCGACCCCGCGCGAGCTGCTGGCCCTGTGCCAGGACCTGCACCGCAAGGGCTCGCTGCAGCTTGTGCTGCCCACCTGGGGTGACGGCCTGCTGCGCACCCGCTGGCGGCTGGCTTTCTCGCCGGCAGGCGATGACGCGCCGCTGGCCCGTGCGCTCGCGGCCTTGCCAGGGTGCTTTCACATGGAGCGCAGCACCGAGCCCGTGCCGGGCCTGCCCAGCGTGTGGGCCGAGATGGAAGCGTCCGACGACGCCTCGCTGGACCGCCAGTTGCACCGCCTGCCGTTGCTGCCGGTCGCCCGCATCGCGCTCGCCCCGGTCACACCCGGCGCCCACGCCTGCGACGACGTCGACACCGCCCGCGCGCTGGAGGCCGGCCTGCAACTCTGCTCCCGCCCCTATGCCGAATGCGCGCGGCGCCTCGGTTGCAGCGAGTCCAAGCTGCTGGCGCGCCTGCTGAAGTGGCGGCGCAGTGGCGTGCTGGCGGGGCTGTCGCTCAAGCCGCCGCCATCGCGAGTGCCGCAACCCGGGCTGCTGGCTCTCTGGACCGGTACACCGGCGCCTGAAGCGCTGCAGAAGCTGCACGACCACCCGGGCATCGACCGCGTCATCACGGCGCCGGGCACGGTCGGCTGGCCCTGGCGCCTGAGCGTGGTGCTGCACGCTGCGCCGCAGCTCGCGCTGGACCAGCTGCGCGAAGCGGTGCTGCATGTCGGCCTGCGTCTGCCCGACGCGAGCCTGAAGCTGCAGATCGAGCGGCCGCGCGATCATGCCCTGCTCTTCCGCCTCCAGGCCACCGACGCCTGAAGCCTGAGGCCCGGCGGAGGCCGCAGCCTGCGCGCTGTCAGGCCGGCGTGCCCACCGGCACGCCCGGCGTCAGCAGTCGCTCCAGCAGCTGCCGCACGGTGGCCACCTGCGGGCCGAACGGCAGCGCGCCGCGACCGCGGAAGAACAGGCCCTTGGCCGTCTCGCCACGCAGGGCCGCGGCGAGGCGCTGGTCGATGCAGAACTGGCCCCAGCCCTTGAGCCCATCGCGCAGGCCGCACTGGCTCAGGCAGTCGAAGGCCATGGTGCAGCGCTGCTTCAGCTGGGCGACGGTCTGCAGGCGCTCCTCGGCCTTCAAGTACTTGCGCAGCCAGGGCGTCATCACGGCGCGGGCCGGCAGGCCGGCGACGCTCGTGAACTCGACGAGATCGTCGTCGCGCGCCTCGGCGAGCACCTGCTTGAAGCTCGGGTGCGCATCGCACTCCTGCGTCACGACGAAGGCCGTGCCGAGCTGCGCCGCGTCGGCGCCGAGCGACTGCAGGCGCTGGATGTCTTCGCAGGTCCGCACGCCGCCGGCGGCGATCAGCGGCACACGACCTTCCATGCCGGCGTCGCGGATGTGTTGCCGCACCGCAGGCAGCACGGCCTCGAATTCGAAGCGCGCGTCACCGAGGTCGGCCACCTTGGCCGCGCCCAGATGCCCGGCCGCATGGGCCGGGTGCTCGATGACGATGGCGCTGGGCAGCCGCTGGCGGCGCTCCCACTTCTTCCAGAGCAGAGCCACGCCGCGGGCATCGCTCAGGATGGGCACGAGGGCCGTGTCGGGGTGATCCTGCGCGAGATCTGGCAGGTCCAGCGGCAGGCCGGCGCCCACCACCAGGGCGCCCACGCCTTCCTGCAGCGCGGTGCGCACGCTCGCGGCGTAGTCGCTCACCGCACGCATCACATTGACGGCCAGCAGGCCGCAGCCACCAGCAATCTCGCGTGCCTGGCGGATCTCGCGGCGCAGGGCTTCCTGGTTGGCAGCCTCGATGACGCCCTTCTTGGCGGGGTCGCCGTCGCTCAGGTCGGCGCTGCGGGCCATCAGGTCCGGGTGGTGGCGGCGCAGGTCCACCGAGGCAATCGTGCCCCAGGCGCCTTGCGCCGCCACGCTGCCCGCGAGCCGGTGGGCCGAGATGCCCACGCCCATGCCGCCCTGCACGATGGGCAGCAGCGCGCGGTCGCCGAGTTGAAGCGGCTTCAGGCCGGCAGCGGCCACGCGGTCCAGGAGTGAAGGGAGGGTCATGACGCAGGCCCGGCAGGTTGGCAACGAGGTCGCGATGCTGGCCGGTCTGCGCCCGCATGGCTTTGATGTGATGCAAGAAGTGATCGATTCCTCGCCGACCGGGCCCCGGCCGGCACAAAACGAGGCTCGCAGGGATAATCCAGGGTTTGCCCGGGCCGCGCCGGCCGCTGATGCCCGCACCGACCGGGTCACGGCCCCGCCCGCCGCACACGATCCCTCTGGATGAGCCCGCCATGAACACCGACGTCCTGGACCCCGAAGCGGCCACCGCACAAGATGCGGCGGCCAAGAAGCACGCCCACGAGATCAACAAGCTCTCCAAGCGCCTGCACCGCCAGGTCGGCCAGGCCATCACCGACTTCAACATGATCGAAGACGGCGACAAGGTCATGCTGTGCCTGTCGGGCGGCAAGGACAGCTACACGATGCTGGACATCCTGCTGAACCTGCAGCAGCGGGCGCCGATCAAGTTCGAGCTGGTGGCCGTCAACCTCGACCAGAAGCAGCCGGGCTTCCCCGAAGACGTGCTGCCCAACTACCTCAAGAGCCGCGGCGTGCCCTTCCACATCGAGGAGCAGGACACGTATTCGGTCGTCAAGCGGGTGGTGCCCGAGGGCAAGACGACCTGTGGCCTGTGCTCGCGGCTGCGCCGTGGCATCCTGTACCGCGTGGCCGGCGAACTCGGCTGCACCAAGATCGCGCTCGGCCACCACCGCGACGACATCGTCACGACGCTGTTCCTGAACATGTTCTTCGGCAGCCGCATGAAGGGCATGCCGCCCAAGCTCGTGAGTGACGACGGCAAGAACGTCGTCATCCGGCCGCTCGCCTACGTGAAGGAGCCCGACCTCGTCCGCTGGGCCGAGCACCGCGAGTTCCCGATCATTCCGTGCAACCTGTGCGGCAGCCAGGAGAACCTGCAGCGCGTGCAGGTCAAGGCCATGATCAACGAGTGGGAGAAGCGCTACCCGGGCCGCATCGACAACATCTTCACGGCCATGACCAACATCGTGCCCTCGCACATGATGGACAAGAAGCTCTTCCCGTTCGAGACGATCCAGGCCACCGGCCAGGCGACGGCCGACGGCGACATTGCCTTCGATGACGACGAGTCTTGCGCCACGCCGTCGACCACGGCCTCGGTGATCACGCTGCAACGCTGATTTACACAGGGGAAATCTCGGCGGGTCAGAATCGCTCCATCGCATCGTTGGAGGTGTTCATGAACCGCCGCCTGATCCTCACCACGCTGGCCGCTGCGTCCGTCGCGGCCCTGGCCGGTTGCGCCGGCCCCTACACCGTCTCCGCCGACGTGTCGAGTTACGGCAACTGGCCGGCCGACCGCAAGCCGGGCACCTACGCCTTCGACCGCCTGCCCTCGCAGCAGCAAAGCGAAGAAGCCGCGAAGCGCCAGACGACGCTGGAGGACTCGGCCCGCGCCGCCCTGGAGCGGGCCGGCTTCAAGCCCGCCACCGACGCCAAGACCGCCGACGTGCTGGTGACGCTCGGCGCCCGCGTCACCGCCTACGACCCCGTGCCCTGGGACGACCCGCTGTGGTGGCGCTGGCGCGGTCGCCTGTTCTCGCCGCGTTACGGCTACGCGCCGGGCTGGGGCGGCTGGGGCTGGCGCCACGACCCGTTCTTCGACCGCCGCTACGACCGCGCCGTTGCGCTGCTGATGCGTGACCGTGCCTCCGGCGAAGCCCTGTTCGAGACGCACGCCAGCAACGAGGGCATGACGATGGGCAGCGACGCGTTGCTGACGCCGCTCTTCGACGCCGCGCTGGCGGAGTTCCCCAAGGTGACGCCGAAGTCCCACCGCGTCTCGGTGCAGGCGATGCGCTGAACGTCACACCAGCCTGCCGATAATCGCGACTTCGTCAAAACGTAGTCGCAAGGCAGGCATGGCGCTCAATATCGTGATCATGGCGGCGGGCAAAGGCACCCGCATGAAGTCCGCCACCCCCAAGGTGCTGCACAAGCTGGCCGGCCGTTCGCTGCTGGCCCATGTGCTCAAGCGCTGCGAGCCGCTGGCTGCTGCAGCGCGCATCGTCATCACGGGCCACGGGGCCGAGCAGGTCGAAGCGGCCGTGCAGGCCGATGGCATCGGCTTCGTGCGCCAGATGCCGCAACTCGGCACCGGTCATGCCATTCAGCAGGTCGTGCCGGTGCTGCAGGGCGAGGGCACGACCCTCATCCTCAACGGTGACGTGCCCCTCATCGAGACCGCCACCGCCAAGGCGCTGATCGACGCCTGCGCCGGCCACGCGCTCGTGCTGTTGACGGTCGACCTGGCCGACCCCACCGGGTACGGCCGCATCATCCGCAACCCCGACGACGGCGGTGTGCTCGCCATCGTCGAGCACAAGGACGCGACGCCCGAGCAGCGCCTCATCCACGAGGGCTACAGCGGCATGATGGCCGCCCCCACCGGTGCCCTCAAGCGCTGGGTCGGCCAGCTCACCAACCACAACGCCCAGGGCGAGTACTACCTGACCGACATCGTCGCAATGGCGGTTGCCGAAGGCCTGCCGGTGCTCGGCATCAAAGCCGGCAGCGAGATCGAAGTGCTGGGCGTGAACGACCCGGTGCAACTCGCCCAACTGGAACGCGCCTTCCAGGCCCAGCAGGCCGAAACGCTGATGCGCGCCGGCGTGCGCCTGGCCGACCCGGCCCGCTTCGACCTGCGCGGCACGCTGGTGCACGGGCAGGACGTCGAGATCGACGTCAACTGCGTGTTCGAAGGCGAGGTGACGTTGGGTGACGGCGTGCGCATCGGCGCGAACTGCGTGATCCGCAACGCGAAGATCGCGGCTGGCGCCCGCATCCACGAGTTCACGCACATCGACGGCGAGGCGGCGGGCGCCAGCGTCGGCGAGGGCGCCCTGATCGGCCCCTTCGCCCGCCTGCGCCCCGGTGCACAACTCGGCGCCGAGGTCCACATCGGCAACTTCGTCGAGGTCAAGAATTCCACGCTCGCCAAGGGTGCCAAGGCCAACCACCTGGCCTACCTGGGCGACGCCACCGTGGGCGAGCGGGTGAACTACGGCGCCGGCTCCATCACGGCCAACTACGACGGCGCGAACAAGCACCGCACGACCATCGGCGACGACGTGCATGTGGGCTCCAACTGCGTGCTGGTCGCCCCGGTCACGCTCGGGCACGGCGCCACCATCGGTGGCGGCTCCACGATCACGAAGGACGTCAACCCCGGCGACCTCGCCGTGGCGCGCGGCAAGCAGGTCGCCCTGACCGGCTGGACGCGACCCGCCAAGAAGCGCTGAATAGCCGGGCCTTCGTGACTTACTTCCCGCGATCGGGCTGAGGGGCCCGGTTCGGGGGGACCTCGCCGGACCTGCGCCGCCGTTAGCATTGCATCGACACCACGCCGCTGTACCCATGGCCCACGAACTCGACTTTGCCGCGCTCATGCTCAACGACGCCATTCCGGCGGACGGCAGTGCTTTCGAGATCATCCAGGGCCAGCGGGAGCAGGCCGACGCCGACGCCCGCAACCGGGCGCTCGAACTGAAGGCCCAGGCCTGCGACAACGCCGCCGATGCCTGCTGGTACCTCGCCCGCAGCCTCGGCGCAGCGCGGGACCTCCCGCAGGACGGCGAAGCCAGCCTCGAACTGCTGTTCCAACTGATCGGCGCGATGGCCGACCTGCCCACCGACATCGCCACCGCCCCGCTGCCCGACGTCATCGGCAGCCGCGATGACGGCATCACCGAACTCTGCCTGCAGCTCGAAGCGGCCCGCGAGGTGGCACAAGACGCGCTGATCGACGCCGAACTGGCGCCGGCCCGCACGCAACACTGCCACTGAAGCGGCCTCTCCTCCTCACACCAACAAAGGCGCCCCGCGGGGCGCCTTTGCGTTGCGGCGAACGAAGCTCAGCCGCCCTGGGTGATCGACCCGCGCTCCGCCGCGGCGACCGGCGGCAAGGTCAGCCGGTTGTCCACCGCCTTGACGCCGGTGGTGTTGGACGCGACCACCGTCGCTCGCTGACGGGCTTCGGCGTCGGGCGCCTGGCCTTCGAGCTTCACGACGCCGTGGTCGGTACTGACGGCGATCGGCACTGCCGCGAGCGCGGCGTCAGCGGCCAGTGCCTGGCGCACCTGCACGGTGATGGTCGCGTCCAGCGGGTCGGGCGTGGCCGCCGGTGAGGAAGCCGGTGCCTGCTGCGCGACAACGGCGGGCGCAGCCGGCACGGCGCTGGCCGGCGAGGCCCCGTCGGAGGCGTTCGAGGCCGGCGCGGCAGGCAGGGCCGACGGTGTCGCCTGGGCCAGCACTTCCGGCTGCGGGGGCAGCGCGCGGGCGACCGGCGCCGGAGCGGGGGCGACGGGCACGAGCGCGTCCGCGGGCTTTGCGGCCCAGACCGGCGGCGGGCTCGGCGCCGGTGCCGGGCGCGCGTCCGCCAAGGCTGGCTTCACGGCGGGCGCCTCGACCGCCGCCGTGCGGGCCGGGGCGTCCGTCTTGGTCACCGGGGCGACCTCTGCGGCGGCCGCGGCGGGCGCTGCGGCCGTGTCGGCAGGACCGCCCTCCGTCGCCGGCCCGGCGCCCGGCGGGGCGCGCTGCAACTGGGCCTCCTCGGCAGACGGCGTCACCTGACCGACGACCAGCGGGGCGCCCGGCGAGCGCAAGGCCGACGTCGACAGGCTGCGCGACATCACGACCGCACCGCCAATCAGCAGGGCGCCCAGACCGGCGCCCACCACCCAGCCCAGGCTGCCGGCGCGCACGGGTGCCGTCCCGGCCTGGGCAACGGCCGACCGCACGGCCGGTGCCGCCGCGGGGTGCGCGTCCAGATGCAGGGGCGTGTGCAGCGACACCGGCTTGGCGCCGGCCTTGAAGCCGCGCTTCAGGTTGAATGCCGGGGTGTTCGTCTTGACGGCGGCGGCACCACCGTCAACGTGCCGGTCCCAGCCCTCGGCGTGCATGGATTTCGGGAACTTCATCAGAGCCTCCTGGGTCGTGATCGACCGGTTGGGGATGAATCCATTCTTGGGACGCCGCCGCCCCGCCCGTGCCGGTGCGGGTCACCTCATCGTGTAGGACAAGGCGACCCGGCGGTGAGCAGATGTGAGCCGTGTGAAGGCTCAGAACCCTTGCACGGGCAGGCTCGCGCCGCGTTGCAGCCAGTTGCGCGGCGAGTAGTGGCTGCCCGCGTCGGTCACGTGCAGCGTGTAGGCGTGACGCGACTTCTCCGAGCGATTCGCTGCCGAGTAGTGCGGCAGCAGGCCGTGGAAGACCACCAGCGAGCCGGCCTCCACCTCCAGCGGCACCGCCTCGCGCGAATCGGCGGCCGGCCAGGGTGTGGCGTCGACCTGCTCCATCCAGGCCTTGCGGCCCTCACGCACGAAGCGCTCGCGCAGCACACCGCGCGCGCCGCGATGACCACCCGGTTCGGCCCACAGGCAGCCGTTCTGCAGCGTGGCGTCTTCGAGCGCGAACCAGAAGGTGGTCACGGTGATCGGGTCACTCTCGAAGAAGCTGGCGTCCTGGTGCCAGCGCACCTCGCCGCCGATGCCCGGCTGCTTGAAGATGAACATGCTCTGCCAGACCTGCGGCCGCGCCAGACCCAGGCCCGCCGCCACCTCGCGCAGCGCCGCGCCCTTGGAGAAGGCGCTGAACACGGGGTCGAGGTCATGCATCGCGTGACCGATCTTGTTGATGGCCAGTTCCTTGGGCACGCGCAGGCGGCCGTGGGCGTCGAAGGCCTCCTCCTCGAAGAAACAGCACACCTGATCGCCGCTGTCGAGGAAGTAGTCGTCCACGTGGCGCTGCTGCTCTTCGGTCGTGAACACCGGGCGCTGCTCACCCGGGTCGAAGGCGTCGACGATCTGCAGCGCCCGCTCGCGCAGCGCGGCGATCTCGGCGGCCGTCTTGAAGCCGGGAATGACGAGGAAGCCTTGTTCGGCGTAACGGGCAGTGTCAACGGTCATGGCATCACGGGAAGGAATTGTGCGGATTGTGTCCCGAAGGCGCAGCGCTCACAGTGAGCGCACCGCCACCTCCGGGAGAGCCCCGATGAAAGTCGTCAAGGTCCTGCTGATCCTCGTCGCGCTGCTGGCCGCCCTCGTGGTGGTGGGCGGCCTGATGCTGTCGCCGAAGTTCGCGGTCACCCGCACCATCACCATCGCCGCAGCACCCGACAAGGTCTACCCGCTGATCGCCGACCCGCGCGCCTGGAAGCAGTGGAGCGTCTGGACCCAGCGCGACCCCGCCATGACCATCGACTACAGCGGCGCCGCCTCGGGCGCCGGCGCCGTCTGGGCCTGGAAGAGCAAGAGCCAGGGCGATGGCCGCATGACCTTCACCGCGGCCGAGCCGCCTGCACGGCTGGGCTACGAACTCTTCTTCCCGGACTTCGGCACCACCTCGACCGGCGAGTTCCGCCTGCAGGCGCAGGGGGGCAGCACCCAGGTCACGTGGTCGATGAACGGCGACATGGGCCGCAACCCGATCTACCGCTGGATGGGGCTGTTCATGGACAAGATGGTCGGCCCGGACTTCGACAGCGGCCTCGCGCAACTGAAGACGGCGGCCGAGAAGCCCTGAAGCGCTCAGCGGGGCTCGGACGCCAGCGCCAAGGCCAGGGCCGCCTCGGTGACGGCGCGGCCCAGCGGTGTGGCCGGGTCCGGCCGGCGCAGCCGCGGCTGCGGGCCGCTCAGGTCAAGGCTGGCCACCACCGTGCCCTGGTAGAGCATTTCGTAGCCCACCGCCGTGGCCTCAGGCCGGCCACCGCCCTCGAGGGCGTGCGCCGAGCGCAGCCCGACGGTCAGCTCACCGCGCCGGTAGGCCCCCTCGCGGGTGGATAGCCCACCGCGCACCTGGCCTTCGCCGATCTGCAGCATCGCCGCGGGCGCACTGCCCCAGCGGCAACTCAGCACCCAGGGCCTGGCCGCGGCCGCACGGGCTGCGGTGCTGGCCGCCGGCGTCCAGCCTTCGCACACCGCAGCGCTGTCGCCGGCCGGGCTTGCCCACGTGAAGCGCAGTGGCGTGGCCACACCTGCCGGCAAGGCCTCGAACAGCGCCAGGCGGTCCGCGCCGCGCTCGTAGCGCACCTTCTGGCCATGGAGCAGGAACTCGCCCTGCCGCCCCCAGGCCAGCTTGCCGACGCTCTCCTCTGCCACGCCGGCCACCGAGGCGGGCTGGGCCATCCGCGCCAAGGTCCCCGGACGCCCCTCGCGCGCCGGCTCCTTCACGGCGGCACAACCCGCGAGCAAGGTGATCAGCGACAGGGCAGCAAGAGGAAGTCGGCGCATGGACGTGGCAGTCGAAAGAAGTGGCTGCACTCTAGGCGCGCAACGGCACCGACCTGTTACCTGACGTTGCTTTCGTGAACCGGCTGCAGCGTGTCGCGACGCCGTGCAGCTGATCCGCCCCGCTGCGCGGCTCGTCGCAGGGCGCCACGACGACCGCGCCGGCCTGTCATGCTGCACGCTTCACGAGACATGCACCGCCATGACCCCCACGACCGACCTGCGCCTGCGTTTCGCCGCCCTCGCCCTGATGGCCGAGGCCCTGCACCTGGGCTGGGAGGCGCTGCACGGCGGCATCGTCACCCACCACCTGCTGCAGCGGGCCGACCTGCCCGGGCTGTCCAACGCCTGGGGTCTGCTGGTGCTGCCCGCCCTGGCCGCCTGGGCGGCCGGGCGCTGGCCGGCGCCGGCCGGGCCGCGCCGGTCGTTCCTGGCCGGGCTGGTGCTGCCGCTGCTGCTGGGGGCGGCCTTGTCGCTGGCCTTCCAGGCCCAGCTGCAGTCGGCGACGGAGGCCCTTTTCTTCGGCACGCTGCTCGCCGCCGTGCTGCTGCCCGCGCACCGGCCGGAATGCCTGCTGGGTTTCGTGCTCGGCATGAGCTGGACCTTCGGTGCCCTGCTCCCCACACTGATCGGCGGCCTGATCGCGTCCGCATCCTGGCTGCTGCGCAGCGTGGCCCGCTGGGCCTGGTCGGTCGCAGGGCGGGCATGAGCGCCGCGCGGGGCCGTACCGAGCCAGCTCGCTCCCGCCCGGGGCGGCTCCGCGCCGTGCTGCTGACGGCGTTCCCGGGCGTCCGGGGCATGGCGGTGAGGATGACCCTGGGCAAGCCCCGGCCCGCGTGATGCAATCGCCGCGACTCTTGCGGAGGTTTCCATGAAACGCGTGACAGGCATCGGCGGTGTCTTCTTCAAGGCCCGCGACCCGGCGGCCCTGGCCGAGTGGTACCGGGCCCACCTCGGTGTGGACGTGCAGCCCTGGGGCGGCGCATCCTTCAGCTGGGTGACGCCCGACAACCCCGGCGGCGTGGGCACCACGGTCTGGACGGCCTTCAAGGCCGAGACCGAGTACTTCGCGCCCAGCGCGGCGCCCTTCATGGTGAACTACCGCGTGGCCGACCTGCATGGCCTGATCGCGGCGCTGCGCGCCGAGGGCTGCCAGGTCGTCGGCGAGCCGCAGGACTCCGAGTACGGCAAGTTCGGCTGGGTGATGGACCCGGAGGGCAACAAGGTCGAGCTCTGGGAGCCCCCGGCCGGTCAGTAGCCCTTGAACGGCTCCGACGCGCCGCCCTCGGGTGCGGACGCACCGGGGTCCGGCGGCGACAGGCCGATGCGCGCAATCGCCAGGTCCCCGGCGAACTCCTCGTAGAACCAGTCGCCGCCCTGCTGCACCAGGCCCTCGGCCGGCGGTGCGATGGGTGCGTTGGGCTGGCCCTTCAAGGCCACCGCCATCGTCGCTGCCCACACGGGGAGCGCCAGACCGCCGCCGCTCTCGCGCTCGCCGAGCGACTTCGGAGTGGGGTAGCCGATCCACACCGCGCCGGCGCGCGTCGCCTGGAAGCCGCAGAACCAGGCATCGACCGCGTCGTTCGTCGTGCCCGTCTTGCCGTACAGATCCCAGCGGCCGAGCATCGCGCTGGCCCGTGCTGCGGTGCCTTCGCGGGCCACGGCGGCCAGCAGTTGCGAGGTCATGAAGGCATTGCGTGCGCTGACCGCCGTGCGCAGCCGGGGTGGGTCGGCCTTCCAGATCACCTCACCCTGCGCGTCCTGCACCTTCTGGATCAACCAACCCGTGGGCAGTTGGCCGTCGTTCGCGAAGGCGGCATAGGCCTGCGCCATCTGCAGCGGCGTGACGCTGCCGGTGCCCAGCGCCAGCGTGAGGTTCAGTGGCTGCTTGTCCTCGTCGAGGCCGAAGCGCGCCGCCCAGGCCCGCGCGCGCTGCGGGCCGAGGGCCTGCGCCACGCGGATGGTCACCATGTTCTTGGACTTCGCCAGGGCCTGTCGCAGGGTCAGGGCCTCCTCGTACTGGCCGTCGTAGTTGCGCGGCGCCCAGTCGCCTTGCTCGAAGGGCTGGTCGCTCACCAGCGTGCCGGCCCACGCGCCCTGCTCGATCAGCGCCGAGTAGATGAAGGGTTTGAAGGCCGAGCCCGGCTGGCGCCAGGCCTGCGTGGCCGAGTTGAACTGGTTGCGCGTGAAATCGAAGCCGCCCACCAGCGCACGGATGGCGCCGGTGGCCGGATCCAGCGTCACGACGGCCCCCTCGGCCTGCGGCGTCTGGCTGAGCTGCCACTGCTTGCCGGACTCCAGCACCCGCACCACCGCACCGCGCTTGAGGTTCTGCAGCGGGCGCATGGCCGCGCCCTTGAGCGCGATGCGGTCGCCGTCGGCCAGCACGAGGTCGGCCGCGCCCTTGTCGACCTTCAGCAGCACGGCGGCGCGCAGTTCGCCCAGGTCCGGGTGGGCATCGAAGGCCGCGTCCAAGGCTTCCTCCTGCCCATCGCCTTCCGGCAGCTCGACGACGGCTTCCGGCCCGCGGAAAGGCTGGCGCCGCTCCAGCTCGAAGAGCGCATGGCGCAAGGCCTCCTGCGCGGCAGCCTGCTCGGCATAGAGCAGCGTCGTCGTCACCGTGAGACCGCGCGTGTAGGCAGCCTCGCCGAAGCGGGTCAGCATCTCCTGGCGGACCTGCTCGGCGGCGTGGTCGGCGATGCCGGCCAGGCGCTTGGGTCGCTGGATGTTGAGCGCCTGGTCGCGCGCCGCCTTGGCCTGCTCGGCCGTGATCATGCCGACGCTGGCCAGCCGCTCCAGCACCACGGCCTGCCGGCGCTTGGCGCGCTCGGGGTAGACGGCCGGGTTCAGGCGGTTCGGGTCCTTCGGCAGCCCGATGAGCACGGCGATCTCGGCGGTGCCGAGCTTGTCCAGCGTCTTGCCGAAGTAGCGCTCCGCGGCGGCTGCGAACCCGTAGGCCCGGTTGCCGAGGTAGATCTGGTTCATGTAGATCTCGAGGATCTGCTCCTTCGTCAGGGCATGCTCGATCTTGATCGCCAGCAGCGCCTCGACCACCTTGCGGGACCAGCGCTGCTCTTTCGTCAGGTAGGTGTCGCGCGCGAGCTGCTGCGTGATGGTGGACGCACCATGCAGCGGCCCGCGATGCGTGAGGTTGCGAAAGGTCGCGCGCACGATGCCGCCGAAGTCAATGCCGGCATGCGCGTAGAAGTCGGCATCCTCCACGGCGAGCAGGGCGTCCTGCAAGGGCTTGGGGATGTCCTTCAGCGGCACGAAGCGCCGGCGCTCGGCGCCGAACTCGCCCAACAACTGGCCATCGGCGCTCATCACGCGCAGCGGTTGGTGGGGCTGGTAGTCGGTCAGCACGTCCAGCGCGGGCAGCTGCTGCCACAGAAAGATCGCGACGATGGCGGCCACGAGGGCCAAGGCCAGTGGCACGCCCAGCAGGGCCAGCAACCAGGGACGGCGCATCAGGGCTTGAAGGAAGGCAGGGCGGCGCGGCAAGGCGGGTCTTTTCGGAGTGACGGGGCCGGCGCGGCAGGACAACGCCCCAGGCGCTGCCCCAACGGGCTGGAGCCGCAGCTTAGCGCCCCGGGCACACCGGCATCCGGCAGGCCCGGCTCAGGTCGCCGCGGGCGTGGGCAGCCCGAACAGGGACGCCGCGTTGCCCCACGCGATGCGCATGGCGGTGTCGGCGGGCAACTGGCCAAGCCAGCCGCGGTAGTCGGCGAACAGGCCCTCGTAGTGTTGCCAGCGCTGGGTGACCCAGGTGTCCGAGCCGACCAGGAAGCGGTCGGCATGCCGCGTGAGCAGCGCCCGCCAGTCAGCGGCAAGACGGCCGTCCTGCGTCAGGCCCGGGCGGTAGGACAACTCGCCCTTCAGGCCTGTGTGCTTCTGCAGCAGGGCCTGCACCCGCGCCGTCGGCTCGCCCGAGAGGCCGGTGTGGGCCCAGATGAGCGACGCGCCCGGCGCGTGGCCGAGGAGCTTGTCCACCGCCACGTCGTCCACATGCGCGAGGACCGTCAGCTCCCGTTCGCGTGCCAGCTTCATCAAGGCCACGGCGGTCGGCCCGTCGGCATGGGCGCTGTCGTAGAGATGGAACTCGCCGAGGCCGCGGAACGCACCGGCGGGGCTGCCGGCGTCCAGCATCGACAGCACCATCCGGCGGATGCTGTCGTCGGCGAACCAGGTGCCGTAGTCGGCCCGGTTGCGGTAGAGGCGGATGAACGGCACCCAGGCCGGCCCGGGCTCCGCCACGAGACGCAGCGTCCCGTCGTTCGGCCGGCTGTTGACGAGCGCACCGCGCACACCGCAGCGGGCCATTCGCGCCAGCACGTCGGCCGGCGGGTGGGGTTGCTGGGCGTCGTCGTTGTAGTGCAGATGAGCGTCGAAGAGCGGCCCGGCGTAGGCCGCTTCGGCGTGCGCGACCAGCGGCAAGGCGGCGAGCAACAGGGCGCGTCGATGCATGCGCAGCTCAGGCCGGGCGCCGGCGGCTGCGAAGCGAGGTACGCCGGGCACGCGGGGCGCCATCAGGCTTCACGCTCCGCAGCCGCGATCAGCCGGCTGATGCGCGACACGGACAGGCCGAGTTCAGCCGCCAGCGCCGTCATCGTGAGGCCGCCCTGGGTATGGGCCAGCCACAGCGCCCGCTCCCGGATGCCGCCCGCCCGGCGCAGCCAGTCGGCATAGCGGCTGCGCGCTGCGCGCCGCGGCGGGACGGCAGCGAGCACGCGCATGCGCTCGGCAAACTCGGCGTCGCCCAGGAAGATCTGCTGCCGCAGGCGGCCCGGCCACAGTTGAAGGCCCGGCTCGGCGGCCACCCGTCGGGCGTAGCGATCGCCGGCCATTCGGTGCTGGGCCAGCGTTGTCGCCGGGCGGCCCAGCAGGAAGGTGTGCAGACCGTCCACGTCCAGCCAGGCCGGCGCGGGCTCCAGGGCGGCCAGCGCCCGAAAGCTCGACCCCGACCAGTCGGCCGCGCTGCGCACGAGCCCCAGGCGCACCGGGTTGAGGTCGATGTAGCGGCAGGCATCGAACAGAAAACGCTCGCGGTCGACCAGCACGGCATGGAAGCGCCCCTGGAAGAGCGGCCCCACCGTGCCATGACGCCGCTGGTGATGCTGGGTGTAGACGCCGTTGATGTGCCGCATGATCTGCGACAGGTTGGGCCGCCGCGTGAAAAGCAGCAGGTGGTAGTGGTCCGGCAGCAGGCAGTAGGCCAGCGCCTGGGCGTCGAAGCGGTGCAGCGCCTGCGCCATGAGGCTGCGCATTTCCGCGCGGTCGGTCTCGTCGGCGAACGCCGTGCCGGCGCCGGATGCGACCCGTCTTGCCATGCCATAGGGGCAGTGGGCGCTGATCAAGTAGACCGCGCCGGCAATCTCGAGTCGAGGAGGCCGCGCCATGCGGCGACCTTATGCCCGTGGCCGGGGAATGGCAAGATCGGGGCCTGTCCGGACGCCCCTCCCATGAAGACCCACCAGATCGAGATCCAGAAATTCAAGGCTGCGGCCAACAACCTGCACAACCAGGTCGTGTTCAAGGTCGACGCGCTGATCGCCAACCGCGCACCGGTCGACGGCATCGAGCCCAGCAGCCTGCTCATCATGACGGAAGAGAATGCACGGGTGCTGATGGTCCTGCTCAAGGCCCAAATTGCCGAATTCGACAGCAAGAAACCCAAGAGCCGCCACGGCCGCCACGGCTGAGCGTGCGCCACCGCCCCTGACCATGCAGTACCCCCACTACAACCCCGCCTCCGACAACCGCCCGCTGACCGACGAGGAACTGGACGACCTGGATGAACTCCTGGCCGTGCTGCCCAGCGACGGCGCCATGAACATCGAGGCGCTGGACGGCTACCTCGCCGGGCTGCTGCTCACGCCGGGCCAGCGCCTGGCCGACGTGCCCGGCGAAGCCTGGCTGCCGGTCGTCTGGGGCGGCGACGGCGCGGACGACCCCGCGCCCTTCGTCAGTGGCAAGCAGCGCAAGAAGGTGATGATGCTGGTGCTGCGCCACCTGCACTCGATCGCCGTGGCGTGGGCCCAGCGCCCACAGGCCTGGGAGCCGATCTTCAGCTTCGCCGATGGCGAAGACGAGGACACGGAATACGCCGACGCCGAGGACTGGGCAGCCGGCTTCCTGACGGCGGTCCACCTCGCACCTGACGCCTGGGCGCCGTGGTTCGAGCGCGGCGACACCGCCGAACTGCTGGCCCCGGTGGCTGCGCTGGGCAGCGCCGACGGCGCGCTGGCTGAAGCGCCCCCCGCCGACCGTGACGAAGCCAGCCGCAAGATTCCTGACGCCATGCTGGCGCTGTGGGCCATTCGTCAAAAGTTAGGCGAGAAGGCGTAATCCCCCCCTCAAAGCAGGTGGTCGGCGGCGGCAGTTTGGTTCACACTCGGGTCATGCTCAACACCGTGTTCGCCGCCGTCGGCCTGGTTGTCTGCATCGCGCTGGCGGTGCACATGGCCCTGCCCTACCGGCTGCAGGCACGGGTCGACGACGGCCTGCGACGCGCCTGGGCCTGGGCACGCCTGCAGGCGGCCCGCCTGACGGGCTGGCGCCGCCAGCAGCGCCAGGCTCGCGCGGCCGCGCTGGAAGCCGAACGTGTCATCCGCCGGGCCCGCGAGTCGGCCCTGCACGATGCCCGCGACAGCCGCACCGACGGTGCCTGGGAGGGCAACGTCTACCGGCCCAAGAGCTTCGACAAGCCCAAGAAGCCGCATTGAACGCGGTGGCGCGGCGGTGATGCCGCGTGGTCACTCCCCCGACTGCTGCAGCCGCCACATCTCGGCATAGCGGCCGTTGCGGGCCAGCAGTTCGTCGTGGCGACCGCGCTCGATGATGCGGCCCTGCTCCAGCACCAGGATCTCGTGCGCGTCCACGACCGTGGAAAGGCGGTGCGCGATGACCAGCACGGTCTTGTTCTCGCCCACGGCTTCGAGCTCGGCCTGGATCGCGCGCTCGTTCGTAGAGTCGAGCGCCGACGTGGCCTCGTCGAAGATCAGGATCGGCGGGTTCTTCAGCAGCGTGCGGGCAATCGCCACGCGCTGCTTCTCGCCACCCGAGAGCTTCAGGCCCCGCTCACCCACCATCGTGCCGTAGCCCTGCGGTGTGGCGGCGATGAAGGCGTGGATGTGCGCCGCGCGGGCGGCCGATTCCACCTCGGCCTGCGTCGCGCCCGGGCGGCCGTAGGCGATGTTGTAGGCCACCGTGTCGTTGAAGAGCACGGTGTCCTGGGGCACGATGCCGATCGCGCGGCGCAGGCTGGATTGCGTCACCTGGCGGATGTCCTGCCCGTCGATGCGCACGCTGCCGGCATCGATGTCGTAGAAGCGGTAGAGCAGCCGCGCGAGCGTGCTCTTGCCCGAACCGCTCGGCCCCACCACGGCCACCTTCTTGCCGGCCGGGATCTCGAAGCTCACGCCGTGCAAGATGGGCCGCGCGGGGTCGTAGGCGAAGCGCACGTCGTCGAACGTAACCGTCGCGCCCTGCACCTGCAACTCGGCCGCGCCGGGGGCATCGGCCACCTCACGCTCACGGTCGAGCAGCAGGAACATCTTCTCGATGTCGGTGAGGCTCTGCTTGATCTCGCGGTAGATCACGCCGAGGAAGTTCAGCGGGATGTAGAGCTGGATCATGAAGGCGTTGACCATGACCAGATCGCCGAGCGTCATGTGCCCCTCGACGACGCCCTGTGTGGCACGCCACAGCATCAGCACCAGGGCGGTGGCGATGATGAGCTGCTGCCCGGTGTTGAGCATCGACAGCGTCGTCTGGCTCTTGAGCTGGGCGCGGCGCAGCTTCTCCAGGCTCTCGTCGTAGCGGCGGGCCTCGAAGTCCTCGTTGTTGAAGTATTTGACCGTCTCGTAGTTCAGCAGCGAGTCGATCGCCTTGCTGTGGGCCACGGAGTCCAGCTCGTTGAGGGTCTTGCGGAACTTGGTGCGCCACTCGGTCACGACCACCGTGAAGGCGATGTAGACGACGAGGGCGGCGATGGTGATGCCGGCGAACCAGACGTCGAACTTCACGCCCAGCAGCGTCAGCACCAGCACCACCTCGATCAGCGTGGGCACGATGCTGTAGAGCGAATAGCTGATGAGCGAATGCACCGCGCGCGTGCCGCGCTCGATGTCGCGCGTCATGCCGCCGGTCTGGCGCTCCAGGTGGAAGCGCAGCGACAGCTCGTGCAGATGGCGGAACACCTGCAGCGAGATGCTGCGCGCCGTGCCCTCGGTGGCTTTCGCGAAGATCAGCTCGCGCAGCTCGGTGAAGAGCGAGGTCGACAGGCGCAGCGCGCCGTAGGCCACCAGCAGGCCCAGGGGCACGACCAGCAGCGCCTGGGGTTGGCCGGGCTTGAGGTCCAGGCTGTCGATCAACGACTTCAGCAGCAGCGGCACGCCGACATTGCTGAGCTTGGCGCCCACCATGAAGCCCAGGGCCAGCGCCACGCGCCAGCGGTAGCGCCACAGGTAGGGCAACAGGCGCCGCACGGTGCCCCAGTCGCCGCGCACAGGGGGCGCCGTCCCCGCCGCGGGCGTGGGTGGCACGGTTGATGCTGAAGTGAGAGATCGCAAGCGCAGGACCGACAATGAAAACCGGATTGTCCCTACTGAACACCATGCCCGCTGACGCAAGCCCTTCCCATCCTGGCCAACCCGGTCAACGCGAACTCGTGCTGCGGGTCATGCCGATGCCCGCGGACGCCAATGCCAACGGCGACATCTTCGGCGGCTGGATCATGGCGCAGGTCGACATCGCCGGCTCCATCCTGCCGGCGCGACTGTCCCGCGGCCGCGTGACGACCGTGGCGGTGAACGAGTTCGTCTTCAAGCAGCCGGTCTCCATCGGCGACCTGCTGAGCTTCTACGCCACCGTCACCCGCGTGGGGCGCACGTCCATCACGGTGCACGTGGAGGTGATGGCCGAGCGCGACCCGGAGAACCTGCACGTGGTCAAGGTGACCGAGGCCAACCTGACCTACGTCGCCATCGACCTCAACGGCAAGCCCAGACCGCTGACGACCTGATCGGCCAGTGCCTCGGCCCAGAGCGCATAGCCGCGCGGGCCGGGGTGGAAGCCGTCCTCGGCCATCAGCGTGGCGGCATCGCGCTGCATCGCCTCGGGCAGGTGCAGCACGCGGCGCGACGGGTGGCCCGCCACGCTGGCCGCGAGCGCGGCGTTGTAGCGCGCCGCCTGCCGGCCGAAGAACCAGCGCAGCGGCTGGGGCAGCAGCGGGAACTGCTGCATCGGCGGCGCGGCGCAGTGGATGCTCAGGCGCACGCCGGCCCTTTCGACGGCCAGTGCATGGAGTTGGTGAAGCGACGCCAGCGCGTCGGCGGGCCGGACCTGGTCGACCACGTCGTTCACGCCGAGCGCGGTCACCAGCACATCGGCCGGCGCGACCTCCGCCGACTGCAGCGCCGCTAGCGCGTGCGCACTGCGGTGGCCGCTGGTGGCGATGAGCTGCCAGCCCACGGGCTGGCCGAGCCGGGTCGACAGCGCCTGGGCCAGCCGACCGGCCAGGGCCTCGTCCTGGTGACGCGCCCCCACGCCGGCCGCGGACGAGTCGCCCACGATCAGCACACGCAGGCCCGTGCCGTCCACCGCCCGGGGCCCGGCGGCCTCCGGCAGACGCAGCGCCGTCGCCCGCACGCGCCGGCCCTGCCAGAGCAGCACCGGCCCCAGCAGGATCTTCGCGATCACTGGAACTTGGAGAAGTCCGGCGCGCGCTTCTGGAAGAAGGCCTGAAAGGCCTCCATGGCCTCGGGGCTGCGCAGGCGGGCGCCGAAGATCTCCGCCTCGCGCGCGATGGCCGCCTTGACGGCCTCCTGCTGCGGCTCGCGGATGAGGCGCTTGCTGTCGCGCACCGCACCCGGCGCCAGGTGGTTGAAGCGCTCGGCCACGCGGCGGGCGTGGTTGACCATCTCGCTGCCCGGCAGCACGCGGTTGGCGATGCCGCATTCCACGGCCTGCTCGCCGGTGAAGGGGTCGCCCAGCAACAGCTTCTCGGCCGCCCGGCGGTTGCCCATCAACTGCGGCACGACGAGGCTGGACGCGAACTCCGGCACCAGGCCCAGCCCCACAAAAGGCATGGCCAGTCGGGCGTCGTCGGCAACGAAGACCAGGTCGCAGTGCAGCAGCAGCGTCGTGCCGATGCCGATGGCCGCGCCGGTCACCGCAGCCACGACCGGCTTCGTGCAGTTGACCAGGGCGTGCATGAACTGGAACACCGGCGCATCCGCGCCCCGCGGCGGGGCGGCCATGAAGTCCTCCAGGTCGTTGCCCGACGTGAAGATGCCGGGCTGGCCGGTGATCAGCACGGCACGCACCGTGGCGTCATGGTCGGCGGCTCGAAGCGCGTCGGCCATGGCCTGGTACATGGCCTGGGTGATGGCGTTCTTCTTCTCCGGACGGGCGATCTCGATCGTCGCCACGCCGTTGACGGTGTAGGTCTTGATGGTCATGAATTGATCCTGGTGCGAAGGGCGAAGAACACAGCCACAGAGGCACAGAGACACAGAGGCGGCGTCACGCGATTCTCTCTGTGTCTCTGTGCCTCCGTGGCGAGATGCTGCGGTGAACGTCAGGCGTTGGCCGTCTTGGGCTGGAACTGGGTCCAGTGGTTGGCGAGATGCATCAGATGCGCGCGTTCGTACTGGGCCTTGGTCAGCGCGCCGTAGGCGAAGTGCGGCTGAAGCTCGCCCTGGAAGCCCGCGAACGCCTCCATCGCATCCAGCAGGCGCTGGACCGACAGCTTGAGGGCCTGCGCGCCATCCAGCGCGGGCGCGCCGGGGATGGGCTCGGACAGGTCGTGGCTCATCGCCCCGCGCGCGTTGAACACCGCGAAGGCCGCCGAGCCGACTGTCGAGCGGAACCAGGCACCCTTCAGCGCCGGGAAGCCTTTCATCGAAAACTCGATGCTCTGCGCCAGGTGTTGCAGCACTTGGCTCAGATTCCAGGGGTTGCCCTGAACGACCTGCTCCCGGAAGAGCAGGTCCAGCACGGCCTGCTGGCCCTGCTGCCAAGTCACGAAATGGCTGAGGCGACCACTGCAGCCCGTGAGCTGCGTGGCCGCGACCGGCGTCGCGAGCAAGACCGCAGAAGAACGGAGAAGTTTTCGACGGTTCATGCGAGGTCAGGTCTCTCGTTGGGCAACATCCTGCGCAGGATAGTGCCTTCCCCAGCGGCCCTCGCGGATCCGGCTTTGCCGGGCCAACGAGGGCGCCCCCTTGAGGGGGCCGGCGAAGCCGGTAGGGGGTGGGCTGTTCAAAGCCTTTCGAAGATGCCTGCTGCGCCTTGGCCGGCGCCGACGCACATTGTCACCATGCCGTACTTGCCGCCGGTGCGGCGCAGGCCGTGGATGACCGACGCGGCGCGGATGGCACCCGTGGCACCCAGCGGGTGGCCCAGCGCGATAGCGCCGCCGTTGGGGTTGACCTTGGCGCGGTCAAGCTCGAAGCCCTTGCTGTCCAGGTCGTTGAGCACGGCCAGGCTCTGCGCCGCGAAGGCTTCGTTCAGCTCCACCCAGTCCAGGTCCTTGGCGGAGATGCCGGCCGCCTTCAGCGCAGCCGGGATGGCCTCGATCGGGCCGATGCCCATGATCTCGGGCGGCACGCCACGCACGGCGAAGGACACGAAGCGGGCCAGCGGCGTCAGGTTGTA
>RXJW01000037.1 GCA_003963005.1 Burkholderiales bacterium | reverse complement strand
CAGCGGGTCCAGGCCCGTGCCGCGGCTCTTGCTCATCTTCTCGCCGCCATTGACGGTCATGAAGCCGTGCACGAAGACGTGGTTGGGCGTCTTGCGGCCGCTGAAGTGCAGCATGGCCGGCCAGAACAGCGTGTGGAAGTAGGTGATGTCCTTGCCGATGAAGTGGATCTGCTCCACCTTGTCATCGGCCATGAACGCGTCGAAATCCTTGCCGATCTTGCCGAAGTAGTTCTTCAGCGAGGCGAGGTAGCCGATGGGCGCGTCCAGCCAGACGTAGAAGTACTTGCCCGGGGCGTCCGGAATCTCGATGCCGAAGTAGGGTGCATCGCGGCTGATGTCCCAGTCGCTCAGCCGGTTGTTGCCCTGCTCGTCGGGTTCGAACCACTCGCGGATCTTGTTGAGCACCTCGGGCTGCAGGCGCCCGGCATCTTGCGTCCACTGGGTGAGGAACTCGACGCAGCGCGGGTCGCTCAGCTTGAAGAAATAGTGCTCGCTGGTCTTGAGCACCGGCGTCGCGCCGGACAGCACCGAGTAGGGGTTCTTCAGCTCGGTCGGTGCGTAGACCGCGCCGCAGACCTCGCAGGAGTCGCCGTATTGGTCCTTCGCGCCGCACTTGGGGCATTCGCCCTTGATGAAGCGGTCCGGCAGGAACATCGACTTGGCAGGGTCGAAGAACTGCTCGATGGTCTTGGTCGTGATCAGCTCGTTCTGGCGCAGTGCGAGGTACACCGCGCGCGACAGCTCGTGGTTCTCCGAGCCGTCCGTGGAATGCCAGTTGTCGAAGCTGATGTGGAAACCGTCCAGGTACTGCTTGCGGCCGGCGGCAATGCCGGCGACGAAGTCCTGCGGGGTGGTGCCGGCCTTCTCGGCGGCAATCATGATCGGTGCGCCGTGGGCGTCGTCAGCGCAGACGAAGTGCACCTGCGAACCTGCCATGCGCTGGTAGCGGACCCAGATGTCGGCCTGGGTGTACTCCATGATGTGGCCGATGTGGAAACCGGCGTTCGCATAGGGCAGGGCAGTGGTGACGAAAAGCTGGCGGGACATGGGCGCGGAGGCTGGACGGGAAAGCCGGCGATTCTAGGTTTGCGGCTCGGCGGGAGGCGCGTCCGGGCTCTCGGGCGCTGCGTCGGTGTCGTTGGGCTCGCTGCTGTCCCCCTCGGCCGGCTTGCCGTGGAGCTTGCGTTGGCGCTTCTCTTCGGCCTTGCGCTTCTTGGCCAGTTCACGCTGGCGTTTCTCGTAGCTGTAGTTCGGCGTGGCCATGCGTACTCCTGCGGCGCCCGCGGGGTGCGGGCATGGCCCAATGTACCCGCAGCCTCGGCAGCGGCGTGCTCGCACTTGGCCGCGAAACCTACAGAGCGCCTCAAGGAACGCGCTTAAGTCACTGATCCGTAACAGTTCTGCAAGCTATCCACCGAGTCTGTGGAAAACATTGTGGAAAACGGGGTGCCATCGCCGCCAAGTCCTTGTGTGATGCGGCTCCGCTTAGGTTGCTGAATTTTTGAGCAACCCATGCCGTTCTATATGAATCAATGACTTAGCCATGCCCGCAGGCTTGTGGAGGCCGCGTCGGGCCTGAGGGTGCAAATGGCTTGACGGGTGTCGAATTTGGGGATAAGTCAAGCCTGGATGGGCGGATGTCACGGGTCTGGATGACGTGAAAGCGCCGTCTTGTCCCCGCGAACTGTGGACAAGTCTGTGGGTCATCTGCCGACAGCCGCGCTAAGTGATTGATCGGTCATCACGCCGCGTGGCCTGCCCGTTTTTGAGGCGCCGGCGGGCACTCGGCCAGGCGCGCATTCGGGGCTGTCCCCAACCGGGCGGCGCGAGGGCGGCGGCTAAACTCGCGGCCTTTTGACGAGGCAGCAACGGCGCAATGGCGGATCAGACGAGGGACAACGGCGGGCGCAAGGGTGCTTCGCGTGCTGGCACGTTCGAGTTGAAGTCGCGCCGCTTCAGCCTGCTCGGGCTCGTGCTGCACAGCAGCGACCTGGACGAGATTGCCGCGGACTGGGCAGCCCGCGCCGGCAGCGGCGGTTTCGAGCACGAGCCCGTCGTCATCGACCTCACCACGGTCCCGCGCGCGCCCACCGCCAGCGCAGACGGCGAGGCCGGTCAGGCGCCGCTGGCACTCGATGGCCCGGCGCCGGTGGACCTGCGTGGCATTGTGGAACTGCTGCGCGCGAGCCAGCTGCAGCCGGTGGCCGTGGCCGGTGCGACGCCGGAAGAGCTGGCCATCGCCCACGACCTGGGCCTGGCCGATGCCGCTGACGAGCCGGCTGCCGAGCGTGCCGCCGCGGCCCCGACCGACACGGTGCGCGAAGTGGTGCGCGAGATCGTCGTCGAGAAGATCATCGAGAAGCCGGCTGCACCGGCGCCCACGATGATCGTGGACAAGCCGCTGCGCTCGGGCCAGCGCGTGTACGCCAAGGGCGGCGACCTGGTCGTGCTGGCGCTCGTGAACCACGGCGCGGAAGTCATCGCCGACGGCAGCGTGCATGTCTACGCGCCGCTGCGCGGCAAGGCGATCGCCGGTGCGCGCGGCGACACCTCGGCGCGTATCTACGCGCACAGCCTCGAAGCTGAGCTGCTGTCCATCGCTGGCATCTACCGCACGACCGAGAACCCGCTGCCAGCCGACGTGGCCGGCAAGCCCGCCCAGGTGCTGCTCGACGGCGAGCGGCTGCTGATGCAGCCGCTGTCGCTGTGAGCGTGTCTGCAACCCTTTCGAACTGAATCAACACAGAAAGCCTCAGATGACCAAGATCGTCGTCGTCACTTCCGGCAAGGGCGGGGTCGGCAAGACCACCACCAGCGCGAGCTTCGCCACCGGCCTCGCGATGCGCGGGCACAAGACCTGCGTGATCGACTTCGACGTCGGCCTGCGCAACCTCGACCTGATCATGGGCGTCGAACGCCGCGTGGTGTATGACCTGATCAATGTCATCAACGACGAGATCAAGCTCACCCAGGCGCTCATCAAGGACAAGCAGCTCGACAAGCTCTACATCCTGGCCGCCTCGCAGACCCGCGACAAGGACGCGCTCAAGCAGGAAGGCGTGGAGCGCGTGCTCGACGAGCTCAAGGCGATGGAGTTCGACTACATCGTCTGCGACTCGCCCGCGGGCATCGAGACCGGTGCGCTGATGGCCATGCACTACGCCGACGAGGCGCTGGTGGTGACCAACCCCGAGGTCTCTTCGGTGCGCGACAGCGATCGCATCCTGGGCATGCTCTCCAGCAAGACCAAGCGCGCCATCGAAGGCGCCGAGCCGGTGAAGGAGCACCTGCTCATCACCCGCTACAACCCCCATCGCGTGGAAGGCGGCCAGATGCTGAGCCTGGACGACATCCACGAGATCCTGCGCACCCCGCTGATCGGCGTCATCCCCGAAAGCGAGAGCGTGCTGCAGGCGTCCAACCAGGGCACGCCCGCCATCCACCTGCAGGGCACCGACGTCGCCGAGGCCTACAAGGATGTCGTCGCCCGCTTCCTGGGCGAAGACAAGCCGATGCGCTTCACCGAGGCCGCGAAGCAGAGCTGGTTCAAGCGCGTCTTCGGCGCCAAGTGAAGGAGGCCACGCGATGGGATTCCTGAACTTCTTCCTCGGCGAGAAGAAAAGCTCGGCCAGCGTTGCCAAGGAGCGGCTGCAGCTGATCCTCGCGCACGAGCGCAACGGCCGCAGCAGCAGCCCCGACTACCTGCCGCAACTCCAGCGCGAACTGGTGGCGGTCATCAGCAAGTACGTGTCGATCAACCCGGACGACATCAAGGTCCACATGGAGCGCCAGGGGGACCTGGAGGTGCTCGAAGTGAAGATCGAGCTTCCGGAAGCGAAGTAAGCGCACCGGCTCTCGGGCCGAGCGCCGGGCCGCCCCAAGCCGGCCCGGCAGGCGATGAGCGAGCGGCTGGATGCCGCGAGCATCGCCGTCCCCTCGGGGGACCGGCCAGGCTTGCGCGCGTTCAGCGCCGCAAGACTGGACGAGGGGCTCACCTCATTCGTGCGTGAATTGACTTGCGTTCTTGCCCTTGTACTGGGCGTAGTACTGCTTGATGGCCGCCATGTCGGCCTCGACATCGCCCGTCGGCACGAACAGCGGCCCCAAGCCCACGAGCTTGCGCGGATAGTCCATGTAGGCCATGACGATCGGCAGCTTCGCCGTGACGGCGATCCAGTAGAAGCCGGTCTTCCAGTAGACCGTCTTGCTGCGTGTGCCCTCGGGCGGCACGATCAGCTGGACCGGGCCGTCAGCCGCCAGCAGCGCGTCGGCTGAAGCGGCGACGAGGTTGTTGGACTTGCTGCGGTCCACCGGGATCCCGCCCAGCCAGCGCATCACCCCGCCGAACGGGAACTTGAAGATCGACGCCTTGCCCATCCAGTACGGCGTAAGGTGGAGGGCAAACGCAGCGAAGAGCGTGTAGGGCAGGTCCCAGTTGCTGGTGTGCGGGGCGGCGATGAAGACGCTTTTGCGCGCCTCGGCGGGCAGGGCGCCCTGGACGGTCCAGCCCGCCAGGCGCAGCCAGGCGAGCGAGAAGCCGCGCAGCAGCGTGCTGACCCCGGGCGTCGTGAAAATGGTTCGATGCATCGGTGGATTGTCCCGGTGAAGCGCGCTGCCTCAATCTGAGGCAGCACAAGAAAAGCGCTGTTCTGCCAAGGACTTGCCGCTTCCGCCCGCAGGCTGTTCACGGGTTTGTCCACAGCGGCTGTGGATGAGGCGCGGCGAGGCTCAGGCGCTGCCGGGCCGCACCGTGCAGTCGCTGCGGGGCTGCGCGACGCAGGGCAGGATGAAGCCCTCGGCCTTTTCCTCGGATGACAGCCCTGGCCAGGGCACGGTGTGCTCGATGCGCCCGCTCAGCAGCCGAGAGATGCAGGTGCGGCAAGTGCCGGTGCGGCAGGACCATGGCAGTGCCAGGCCCGCGGCGAGGCCGGAGCGCAGCAGGGTCTCGTCGGCAGCGGCCTCGAAGCTGTCGCCGCTCGGTTGCAGCGTCACGCGGAATGTCTCGGACATGACCGTCATGATGCCGCGATGGCCTTACGCTGCGACCGCCGGTCGATCAGGCCGGCAGCGTTCTCAGGGCGGGGTGGAATTCCCCACCGGCGGTAGGTGCCTTCACCGGTACGAGCCCGCGAGCGCCCGTGCCGTGCGAGCGGTGCGGGGTCAGCAGACCTGGTCAGACGCCAGGGCCGACGGTCACAGTCCGGATGAAAGAGATCGCGTCGTGTCGGCGCCTGTCGTGCAAACGGCAGGCGCTGCTGCTGCGTGCGCCCTGATTCTGGAAAACCGTCTTGCAAGAGGACACCATGAATCAGACCCTCAACCCCACTTTCTCTCTCACCCGCCTGCCGCGCGTGGCCCTTGTGGCCGCGAGTTGGCACCGGGACATCGTCGGCGTGGCCGTGTCGGCCATCCGCCATGAATTCGCGCGATGTCGAATCCCGGACGACCACATCGCCCAGTTCGACGTGCCCGGTGCCTTCGAGATCCCGTTGCACGCCCGACGCCTGGCACGCAGCGGGCGTTTTGACGCCGTCATCGCCTGCGGCCTGGTTGTGGACGGCGGCATCTACCGCCACGACTTCGTCGCTCAGACCGTCATCCAGGCGCTGATGGACGTGCAGCTGGCAACCGACGTGCCGCTGTTCTCGGCGGTGCTGACGCCGCACCACTTCCATGAGCATGGCGAGCACAAACGCTTCTTCGCGGAGCACTTCTCGACCAAGGGCGTGGAGGTGGCCCGCGCCTGTCTGGCGACAATAGCGAGCCTGCAGGCCCTGGAGACCCAGCCCGCCTGATCCCGCGGCGCGGCGCCTGCCTGGCGCGCGCCGCGCCTTTCCTCCGCGCCCATGCTTGCCGCCCGCTACCTCGCCGGCTACCCGCCCGAACTCATCGCCCAGGCTGAACAGCTCCGCCTGAACGGCCGCCTGGGCGAGCACCTGGCACGCCGCCTGCCCGACACGCACGAGGTGCGCAGCGACACGGCCCTTTTCGACTACGTCCAGGCGCTGAAGCAACGCCACCTGCGCAATGCCGGCCCGCTGAACTTCGTCGGCTTCGACGCCAAGCTGCGCGTGCTGCAGCAGGCCCTGGGCACCCACACCCGGCGCACGCAGGTACAGGGCGCGCGGCTCAAGATGCGCCGCGAGATCCGGGTGGCCACGCTGTTCAGGACGGCGCCGGCCGCACTGCTGCGCATGATCGTCGTGCACGAACTCGCCCACCTGCGCGAGCTCGACCACAACAAGGCCTTCTACCAGCTGTGCCAGCACATGGAGCCCGACTACTTCCAGCTGGAATTCGACCTTCGGCTCTACCTCATGAACCTGGAAAACCCGCCGGTCGGGCTTGGCACACCATGATTCTTCTCGCACCCATGGAGGGGCTGCTCGACCACATCCTGCGCGACGTGCTGACGCGGGTGGGCGGGGTGGACCGCTGCGTCAGCGAGTTCATCCGCGTGACCGACCAGCTCCTGCCCAAGCGCGTGTTCACGCGCATCGTGCCGGAGCTGAGCCACGGTGGGCGCACCGCGGCGGGCGTGCCGGTCCACCCCCAGCTGCTGGGCTCGGACGTGCACTGCCTGGCCGAGAACGCCGCGCGCCTGGCCGAGCTGCGGCCCGAAGGGATCGATCTCAACTTCGGCTGCCCGGCCAAGTGCGTGAACCGGCACCGCGGCGGCGCGGTGCTGCTGGACGAGCCGGAGCTGATCCACGAGATCGTGTCCGCCGTGCGGCGGGCCGTGCCGGCGGACATCATGGTCTCGGCCAAGATGCGCCTGGGCTACATGGACGACAGCCGCACGCTCGACGTGGCCCACGCCATCCATGCCGCGGGCGCGAGCGAGATCGTCGTGCACGCCCGCACCAAGGCCGATGGCTACAAGCCGCCGGCCTACTGGGAGCGGATCGCCGCGGTGCGGGAGGCGGTGCCGATCACGCTGATCGCCAACGGCGAGATCTGGACGGTGGAGCACGCCGCGCTGGCGCGCGAGCGCAGCGGTTGCGAGCACCTGATGCTCGGCCGCGGCATGGTGGCCGACCCTGGCCTGGCACGGCGCGTCGCAGGCCTGCAGGCCGAGCCCTTGCCGTGGGCAGCGCTGCTGCCGCTGATGGAGCGCTTCTTCGTGCAGGTCCGCGCCACCGTCGCACCGCGCCACCAGGGCGGGCGGCTCAAGCAATGGCTGCACTACCTGAGGCGCGCCTACCCCGAGGCGGCCGAGGCCTACACCGAACTGCGCACCGTGAACGCGGCCGATGAGCTGGCGCGCCGGTTGTTCAGTGCGCCGGGCTGAGCCGGTCGGGTCTCAGAACGATTCCCAGGCCAGGTCAGCCGCCACGGCGGCCGCGCGCGTTGCCGGAGCCGGTGCGGCGCGGCGGGTTGGTGCGGGTGCGGACACCGGCGCCGTTGCGGCAGCCGCCTGCGCCGACTCGACGCGGAAGGTCGCCACCGCATCCGCCAGGGCCTGGGCCTGCTGGGCCAGGCTGGCAGCCGCAGCGGCGCTTTCCTCCACCAGCGCCGCGTTCTGCTGCGTGACCTGGTCCATCTGCGTGACGGCAATGTTCACCTGCTCGATGCCGCGGCTCTGTTCGGTCGCGGTGCTGGCGATCTCGCCGATCAGGTCGTGCACCTTGCGCACCTGTTCGACGATGTCCCGCATCGCATCGCCGGCGTCAGCCACCTGGCGGCTGCCGGCTTCCACGCGGTCGACACTCGCGCCGATCAGGGACTTGATCTCCTTGGCGGCTTCCGCGCTGCGCTGCGCCAGCACGCGCACTTCGCTGGCGACGACAGCAAAGCCCCGGCCCTGCTCACCGGCGCGCGCGGCCTCGACGGCTGCGTTCAGCGCCAGGATGTTGGTCTGGAAGGCGATGCCGTCGATCACGCTGATGATGTCGACGATCTTGCGGCTGCTCGCGCTGATCGCGTCCATCGTGCCGACCACCTGACCGACGACGTCACCGCCGTGCGTGGCTGCCGCGCTGGCGTTGGCCGCGAGGTTGCTGGCGGCGCGCGCCGCATCCGCGCTCTGGCGCACGGTGGCGGTCAGCTGCTCCATCGAGCTGGCGGTTTCCTGCAGGCTGGAGGCCTGCTGCTCGGTGCGGCTGGACAGGTCCTGGTTGCCGGCAGCGATCTGGGTGGAGGCGGTGGTGACCGAATCGACGCCCGAGCGCACGTCACCCACGACGCGACGCAGGGACTCGACGGTTTCGGCCAGCGCGCGCTGCAGTTGACCCAGCTCGTCGCCCCGGTTGACGTTGACGTTGACCGTCAGGTCGCCGCCGGCCACGGTCTGCAGGTCGGCCACGACGGCTGCGACGGGTCGGGTCACCGAGCGCGTGACCAGAAGGCCCGCTGCGATCGCGATGGCCAGGCCCAGCAGCGTGGTGAACAGGGTCACGGTCGTCGCGGTATCCACGGTCTCGATGGTCGCCTGGCCGGCGCGCTCCATCAGCTTCTCCTGGAAGGCAGTCATCGCCTCCAGTTGCTTCATGTAGGCGAGTTGCCGCGGGCGCAGCGTTTCGAGCAGTGCAGTCTTGGCTGCGCCGATGTCATCACCCCGGGCGAGCTTCAGAAAATCTGTCTGGGCCGCGAGGTAAGTCTTGCGTTCCTCCTGCAGCTTGTCGAACAGCGCCCGACCTTCGGTCGTGGTGATGCGACGCCCCAGTTCTTCGTATTTCTGGCCCAGGCGCTCCCGGGAGGCCATCAGCGACTTGACCTCTTCTTCTCGCTGAGCCGGGTTCTCCATGATCACCAGGTTGCGCGAGATGCGGGCCTGCAGGTTGACGTCGTCGCCGATCTCATTGACCAACTTCACCTTTGCGTACAGGTCATTGAGCACAGCGTCCATATCGGCGCGTACGCCCCTCAGACTGTTGCCGGCCATCAGGGCCATGGTCATCATCAAGGCTGTGATCAGCGCAAAAGCCAGGCCCAGTCGGGTGCCGATGCGCAGGTTCTTCAGGGCGGTCATGGGTTCTCCGGGAAAGCGTCGAGGGGGCGCCTGCGGGAGCCGGCGCGGGCCGATGTGGGAATGTTCTTGGTTTGTCCAGTTCAAATGATATTTTTGATAATTCGACGGCCGCAAGAGACTGGCGAGCGGGCGGCGGCATCCGCCGTGTGAAAAGTCGCGTTGGGATCGAACGGAAACCCGCACGTCGGCTGGCCGTTCAGGCCGGCCGGTGGGCGGACCTGCCGGCTGTCATTGATAGAAACGGCAGTGGGTGTCAGGCGCGCATGACAAACGGCCGCCCGGGCGACTGGCGCCGGGGCGGCCGTGCTGAACGGGCAGGGGGCGTCAGCCGGGCTGCTTGGTGATCCGCAGGTAGGGCTTGGGCGCCTTCCAGCCTTGCGGGAAAAGCGTCTTGGCGTCTTCGTCGCTGACCGACCCGGCAATGATCACGTCCTCGCCCTGCCGCCAGTTCACCGGCGTGGCGACCTTGTACTTGGCGGTCAGCTGGATGCTGTCGAGCACGCGCAGGATCTCGTCGAAGTTGCGCCCGGTCGTCATCGGGTAGGTCAGGATGAGCTTGATGCGCTTGTCGGGGCCGACGATGAACACCGAGCGGACGGTGGCGTTGGTCGCTGCGGTACGGCCCTCGGAGGTGCCTTCGACGTCGGCCGGAAGCATGTTGTAGAGCTTGGCCACGTGCAGGTCGTGGTCGCCGATCATCGGGTAGCGGGGCAGGTGGCCTTGCGTCTCCTCGATGTCCTTGGCCCAGCGGTGGTGGTTGTCCACGGGGTCGACCGACAGGCCGATCAGCTTCGCGCCGCGGCGCGTGAACTCCGGTTCGATGCGGGCCATGTAGCCCAGCTCGGTCGTGCAGACCGGCGTGAAGTCCTTGGGGTGGGAGAACAGGATCGCCCAGCTGTCACCGATCCAGTCGTGGAAGCGGATCTCGCCTTGCGTGGTCTGGGCGGTGAAGTCGGGGGCGATGTCATTGATGCGCAGGGACATGGCGGCTCCTGAAAGGGTAGGGCGTGAGGGGCCGATGATAGGAAGGCTGCTTCTGCCGTGTGCGCATGAGCTTCCTCGCTGCGCGTCTATTCGTGCGGCGAGTGGGCCGCGTCCTGCGGTTTCTGCGTCGCGCCGTGCTCGCCCGCTGGCGCTGCGGTCGGTGCGGATAGCATGTGGCGATGAAGATCACTTCCCTGCTGCTGGCTGCGGCTGCCGGCGTCACGGGCGTCGCCATCGCCCAGACCCCCGCCCTGAGCCTCGAACGCATCGTCGCCGACCCACCCCTCGCCGGCCGCCTGCCGCGCCAGGTGGAGATCTCGCCGGGCGGTCGTTGGGTCAGCTTCCTGCGCCCGTCCCAGGCCGACAGCGAAGTGCTGGAACTCTGGGCCCAGCCCAGCGCCGGTGGCGAGCCGCGCAAGCTGGTGGCCGCGGCAGACCTGCTGGGCGGTGCCGAGCAGAAGCTCAGCGAGGCCGAGAAGATGGCCCTCGAGCGCCAGCGCATCAGCCAGCGCGGCATCACCAGCTACCGCTGGTGCGGCGGCGATGACGCGGCCCTGCTGTTCCCGCTGTCAGGCGACCTGTACCTCGTGCGCCTGGGCACTGAAGGCCCGCGCGCGCAGCGGCTGACCCGCACGCCCGACTCACCGAAGCAGGACCCCCGTTGCGCACCTGACGGCCGCAGCCTCGCGTATGTGGAAGGCGGCAACCTGGTGAGGTTGGCGCTGGACGACGGCGCGGCGCCGAAGCCACTCACGACCGGCGGCAGCGAGACCCTCACCTGGGGCCTCGCGGACTTCATCGCTGCCGAGGAGCTCAGCCGCCAACAGGGCTACTGGTGGTCGAAGGACGGACAGTCATTGCTGGCGCTGCGCGTCGATGAATCCGCGGTGGCCGTCAAGACCCGGGCGCAGATCTTCGCGGACCGCACGGCCATGACCGAGCAGCGCTATCCGGCCGCCGGCGCCACCAACGCCAAGGTCACGGCCTTCGTGATCGACGCCCACAGCGCCCAGCGCCGCGAGCTGACCCTGCCCGGCGACGCCGAGTACATCGCCCGCGCGGGCTGGTTTGCCGACGGCACGCCCTGGCTGCAGTGGTTCAACCGTGACCAGACGCGGTTGACGCTGACCGAGTTCAAGCCTGGCGCCGGTGGCGCGATGGCCGGGCGAGACATCACCGTCGAGACCGACCCGGCCTGGGTCGAGGTGCATGACGATCTGATCGAAACGCCGCGCGGCTTGCTGTGGTCCAGCGAAACCTCGGGCCGGCGGCAACTGCTGCTGATCGACCGCGCGACCGGCCGGCGCACGCCGCTGACCCAGCAGCCCGAGGCGGTGGCGCACGCGATCTGTGCGGGCGCCCGCGGGATCGTGTTCGCGAGCTACGGCGACCTGGGCAAGCGCCAGGACCTGTACCTGCAGCCGCTGGCCGGCGGCCCCGCCGTGACCTTGCCCGGCTCGGCCGAACGCGCCTGGCGTGACGCCAAGGCCGACAACGCCTGCGGGCAGCTGCTCGTCACGCAGTCGGCCTGGGGGCAGCCGCCGCAGTTGGCGCTGCAGACCCTCGGCCAGCCCGGCGCCATCGCGCTGGCCGGCGACGCGCCCGCGGCCGACCTCGCGGCCTATGCCAACACGCCGCAGAGCCTGGCGCTGACCGCGGCCGACGGGCGCACGCCGCTCAACGCCTTCTACTTCGCCGCACCGGCCTCCGCCCGGCGCCATCCCGTCCTCGTGCTCGCCTACGGCGGCCCGGGTGCCGCGACCGTGAGCTGGGGCTGGGGGCGCGACATGCCCCTCATCGCCTACTGGCAGCAGCGCGGCTACGGCGTGCTGATGGTGGACACGCGCGGCATGGCGCACCGCGACCGCGACTACACGCGCGCCCACCACCGCAGCTTCGGCAAGACCGAGGTGGCCGACCTGTACGCCGCCGTGCGCCAGTTGCCCCGCCTCGTGCCGACGGTCGACCCGGCGCGCATCGGCTTCTTCGGCTGGAGCTACGGCGGCTTCCTGGGCGCCCGCGCCATGCTGGATGCGGACACGCCCTTCGCCGCGGCCGTCGCCGTCGCCCCGGTGACCGACTGGACGCTCTACGACACCGCCTACACCGAGCGCTATCTCGGCCTGCCCGGCGCCGATGGCAAGGCACCGCCCTACGCCAGCGCCAACCTGCCGGCGCGTGCCGCGCTGCTGACCAAGCCGCTGCTGCTCGTGCACGGCACGGCGGACGACAACGTGCTCTTCGAGCACACGCTGCGGCTGGTCGAAGCCCTGCAGAACGCCGGCAAGACCTTCGACCTGCAGATCTACCCCGGCAAGGCCCACGGCATCGCCGGCCGGGCGGCGCGGCTGCACCTGTACCGCACGATGGACGCGTTCTTCGACCGGCATCTCAAGACCGTTCCTTGACCTCGGTGCAGCTCGGCCCGCTGAGCGGGCTGGCGCAGCCGCTACAGTCCGCCGCGTGACGCTGGTCTACTCCACCGATTTCGGCCGAGCCTGCCCGGGCTGCGGCCAGCCGCAGGCGCAGTGCCGGTGCCGTGCCACGCCGCGCCCGGCCGGTGACGGCATCGTGCGCGTGAGCCGCGAGACGGCCGGCCGCAAGGGCAAGGGCGTGACCGTGATCCGCGGCCTGCCGCTCGACGACGCGGCGCTGGTCGCGCTCGGCAAGCAACTCAAGGCGGCCTGCGGCAGTGGCGGGACGGTGAAGGAGGGCGTGGTGGAGATCCAGGGCGACCACCTCGACAAGGTGCTGGGCTGGCTCCAGGCCCGCCCCGAGGGCTGGACCGTCAAGCGCGCCGGCGGTTGATGATCCGCTTCGGCCCCTGGAGCACCACGCTCGGTCTCGGCGCCCTGTTCGCGCTGGCCGTGGCGGCCTTGCTGATGGCCCGGCCCGCGCAGCGCCAGGCCAACCGCTGGGCGGCCGCCTTGCTCGTCGTGATGGCGCTCAAGCTCACGCCCTACGTCATCGGCTACGCCGGCTTCTACGACGCCTACCCGTGGCTGAGCTTCGCTCCCTTCGACCACGTGCTGGCGGTGGGCCCGCTGCTGTGGCTGCATGTGCAGCAGCGCACCCGGGTGTCGCTGCCGCGCGGCTGGGGCTGGCATCTGCTGCCCGCCGGGGCGGCGGCCGCGTATGCCACCCTGTGCTTCCTGCAGCCGCTGGCCTGGAAGGACGCCTGGAACGAGCGCGTGCACGCGCCCTGGGTCGACCCCGCACTGACGGCGCTCGGCCTGGCCTCGCTGGCGGTGTACCTCGCGCTGGCCTGGCAGCGCCACCGCGCCTTCCAGGGCTGGCTGGCGCAGCATGTCAGCAATGCGGCCGAGCACCGCTACGACGGCCTGCGGGGCACGCTGCTCGCCGTCGCGGTGTGGTTGTCGGTGAGCCTGCCCTACGAAGCCGCCACGGCCGTCTGGCGGCTCAACTACTTCGACCGCTTCGGCCTGTACCTGCTGCTGACGGGCATCGCCTTCGCCCTCGGCCTGGAGGCCTGGCGACATGCCGGCAGCCGCCACCCGCTGGAGCCGGCGGTCAGCGAGCCGGTGGTGGAGCCGCCCGCCGCCCGCGTGCCGCCCGACTGGCCGGCGATGGGCGCCGCCTGGCGCGACCGCACCCGGGCCGAAGCCTGGTTCCAGGACCCGGAGCTGAGCCTGGACAGCCTGGCCCGCCGGCTTGGCACCAACACCAGCTACCTGTCCCGGGCCTTCAACGACGGCCTGGGGCAGGGCTTCGCCGACGTCATCGGCAGCCTGCGGGTGGCCTGGTTGCAGGAGCGCCTGGCGGCCGGCGCCACGGACGACCTGCTCGACCTGGCCCTTCAGGCGGGCTTTGCGTCCAAGACCAGCTTCAACCGCGTCTTCAAGGCCCAGACCGGCATGACGCCGTCCGCCTGGCGACGTGCCAAATCCTGAAAATCGCATCCCCGACAAGCACTTGCCGGAATGTGGTTCGCGCCTCGGCGGGTGGGCGACGATGCTGCGAGGCATGAAAACCCTCCTCGCCTTCCTCTTCCTGCTCGTGGTGTCGGCCGCGGCGCCTGCCGCCCCGGAGCTGTCCGCCGAGCAGGCCCAGCGCGACCTGCGCCTCCTGCGCCGCGCCTTCACGGCGCTGCACCCCGGCCTGTACCGGTACGCCAGCCCGGCCGACATCGACGCCGGTTTCGCGGCGGCCGAGGCCGAGGTCGCCAGCGGCGCCAGCCGGGCGCAGGTCTACCTGCTGGCCACCCGGCTGGCGGCCCAGGTGCGCTGCGGGCACACCTGGACCAACCCGAGCAACCAGACACCCGCCGTCCGCGAGCTGCTGGATGCCGCCGCGCTGCCGCTGGTGTTCCGGTTCGTCGAGGGGCGGCTGCTCGTCGTGGCCAGTGCGGTGGCCGGCGTGCCGGCCGGCAGCGAGGTGCTGGCGCTGGAGGGCCGCACGCCCGCCGACCTCACGGCCCTGCTGATGCCCTACCTGCGGGCCGATGGCAGCAGCGACGGCAAGCGCCTTGCGCAGCTCGACGACAACGCCAACGGCGGGGCCCTGCAGCGCCTGCTGCCCCTGCTGATGCCTGCGCCGGCCGAGGGCTGGCGGCTGCGCCTGGCCGATGGCCGCACCGTGCGTGTGCTGCCGATGAGCGCCAGCGCCCGGGAACAGGCCCTGCGTGCCGCCGGCTGGCAGCCGGCCAGCACCGCCTGGCGCTTGAGCTACCACGGCGACGTGGCGGTGCTGACCCTGCCCACCTTCGCGTTCTGGGGCGGCGGTTTCGACGGGGCCGCCTTCCTGGCGCGCAGCTTCGATGAACTTCACGAGCGCGGCATCCGGCGCCTCGTGGTGGACCTGCGGGACAACGAAGGCGGCGACGACAGCCTCGGCCGCACGCTGCTGTCGCACCTGATCGCCGCCCCGCACACGCAGCCCGGCAGCCCGCGCGTGTCGGCCTACGAGCGGGTGCCCTACGAGCTGGCGCGCTACCTGGACACCTGGGACTTCGACTTCTTCGATCGCACCGGTCAGGTCGAACGCCTCGCCGGCCGGGGCTGGCGCCAGCCGGACAGCCCGGCCCAGGTGACCACGCCGGCGGCCCGGCCGTTCCGGGGGCAGGTGGTGGCGCTCGTCGGGCCGCAGAACAGCTCGGCCGGCTTCCTGCTGGCCCGCGAGCTGAAGGCCAGCGGTGCGGCGCTGTTGATGGGTGAGCCCACCGGCGGCAATCTGCGGGGCCTCAACGGCGGGCAACTCGCCTGGCTGACGCTGCCCGCCTCCGGCGTGGCGGTGGATATCCCGCTGGTGGCGACCATCACACCGGGGCCGCCGCCGGATGCCGGCGTTGCGCCGGATGTCGCCGTGGCACCGCGCTGGGCCGACGTGGTGGCGGGGCGGGACACCGTGCTGCAGGCCGCGCTGCAGCGGCTCGCGCGCTACTGAAAGCCTTGCTTGGCGCGCTCGCGGGCGAGGAAGTTGGCCTGCGCCTGATCCCGCTCGCGCTGCACGCGGGCCTCGCGCGTCTCCCAATCACCGCAGCTGAAGTAGGAGCCGCCGAAGAGCCAGCCCATGAGGCTGGACCCGTCCAGCGCGCGGGCTTCACCGGCCGTGCAGACCATGGCCGCCTTGGAACTGCTTTGCTCGGCCAGGGCCTCCTGCACGAGCATCGAGCGCCCCATCAGCACCGACACCGGCATGGCGATGGCCAGCAGCACGCCACCGATGACCACGCCCTTGGCCCAGCGGGGCAGGCCGGCGGGGGCGGTGGGCGCGGCCGGTGTCGCGCGCGGTGCCGAAGCGGCGGGCCGGGTCATTGGCACGGTGGCCGTGAAGGTCGTGGCGGACGTGGCCGTTCGGGTGGAACCGGTGGCGCGGCGGCTGCCGCCGGTGCCGCTCAGCAGCCGGGGTTGGGCTGGGCGGGCAGGGGAGGCGGGCGGCGGGGCGGACGTCGGCATGGGCGATTCGGACAGCTGGCCCGATGCTAGGCAAGCGCCGCTCGCAAGGTGTGAGCATTTGATAACGCGGCGGCGACAGCCACGCCGGGCGCGAAAGATTTCACACCCTGGACAATCAGGCCGATGACTGACACCGCTTTCTCCCGCCTGCCCCTGAGCCCTGCCATGCTGGCCAACCTCGACCAGCTCGGCTACGCACACATGACACCCATCCAGGCCATGAGCCTGCCGCTGGCGCTGGCGGGGCGTGACGTCATCGGCGAGGCGCGCACCGGTTCCGGCAAGACGGCCGCCTTTGCGATCGCGCTGCTGCACCGGCTGGACGCCAGCCTGACGCGCGTGCAGGCCCTCGTGCTGTGCCCGACGCGCGAACTGGCCGAGCAGGTCACCCAGGAGATCCGCCGGCTGGCACGCGCCGCCGACAACATCAAGGTGCTGAGCCTGTGCGGCGGCAGCCCGATGCGGCCGCAGATCGAGAGTCTGGCGTTTGGTGCCCACATCGTCGTGGGCACGCCGGGGCGGCTGATCGACCACCTGGAGCGCGACACGCTGGACCTGTCGGCGCTGAACACCCTGGTGCTCGACGAAGCCGACCGCATGCTGGACATGGGCTTCGTGGAGGACATCAAGGCCGTCGCCCGGCGCGCGCCGGCCAAGCGGCAGACGCTGCTGTTCTCCGCCACCTTCCCCGACGGCGTGACCGAGATCGCCGCCAGGTTCATGCGCGAGCCGCAGACCGTGAAGGTGGCCGGGGCCACGAGTGCAGCCGCGTCGAGCATCCGCCAGATCGCCTATGAGGTGACCGAGGCCCAGCGCCTGGACGCCGTGCCGCGCCTGCTGCGCGCCTTCCGGCCAGACTCGACGATCGCCTTCTGCAACACCAAGCAGCATTGCCGTGACCTGGAAGCCGTGCTCGCCGCACAGGGCTTCGTGGCCCTGGCCCTGCACGGCGACCTGGAGCAGCGTGACCGCGACCAGGTGCTGATCCAGTTCGCCAACCGCAGTGCCTCCGTGCTGGTGGCCACCGACGTGGCGGCGCGCGGCCTGGACATCGCCAACCTGGCGTGTGTCATCAACGTGGACATCAGCGCCGATGTCGAGCAGCACGTGCACCGCATCGGCCGCACCGGGCGCGCGGGGGCTGACGGCCTGGCGCTGAGCCTGGCGAGCCTGGACGAGATGGGCCGTGTCGGACGCATCGAGCAGCTGCAGGGCGCACCGTTCGCATGGGAACCCCTGGACGGCGTGCGGGATGCCCCCGGCGGCCCGTTGCTGCCGGCGATGGACACGCTGCAGATCCTCGGCGGCCGCAAGGAGAAGATCCGCCCGGGCGACATCCTCGGGGCGCTGACCGGCGAGGCGGGCTTCACGGCGGCCCAGGTCGGCAAGATCAACGTCACCGACTTCCACAGCTACGTCGCCGTGGAGCGGGGCATTGCGCGCGAGGCGGTGAAGCGCCTGTCGCTGGGCAAGCTCAAGGGCCGCAAGGTCAAGGTCCGGCGGCTTGCCGACCTGGCATCCGCGGGGGATTGAGGTCCGCCGCCGTGACTTCCTGGCGGGGTAGCGCCACCCGCGGTGCGGCTGCGTCGACGGCTGAGCAGTTTTCCCGCGCGGGGGCCGTCCCTGGCGCCTAGTCTGGCCGCAAGACGAGGTGCCTCATGAACTCACGCCCCATGTCACTGGCCGCCGCAGCCTACGAACTCCGCTTCGAGTCGCTATTCCAGGCTGGCCGTGGCCTGACCTTCCCCTGCGATGCCCAGGGCAGCGTGCGACTCGATGCCCTCAGCGAGCGGGCGCGGCAGAACTACCTGTTTGCCCGCGCGGTCGTCGGGCGTGAATATGCGGCGCCGACGGTGTGGCGCTGCAGCGCAGGGCGCGACTGACGGGTGACGCCGGCCGGCCGAAGCCGGCATGCGTTCACTTCGCGAAGCCATCCTTCAGCCCCGTGATCTTGTTGAACACCGGCCGGTCGGCACGGTGGTCGATGCGGTCGGTGACGAAGTAGCCGTGGCGTTCGAACTGCCAGCGGGCGTCGGCCGGTGCGCCGGCGAGCGAGGGTTCGACGAAGGCCTGCACGACCCGCAGCGAGTTGGGGTTCAGGAACTCGATGAAGTCACGGCCACCGGCGTCGGGTTGCGGCTCGGCAAACAGTCGCTCGTACAGCCGCACCTCGGCCGCCACGGCCTCGTGGGCGCCGACCCAGCCGATCACGCCCTTCACCTTGACGCTGTCCGCGCCCGGCGTGCCGCTCTTGGTGTCCGGCACCAGCGTGGCCAGCACCGCGGTGACCTGGCCGCTGGCATCCTTCTCGGCGCCGGTGCATTCGATGACGTAGCCGGCCTTCAGCCGCACCTTGTTGCCCGGGAAGAGGCGGAAGTAGCCCTTCACGGGTGCTTCCATGAAGTCTTCGGATTCGATCCACAGCTCCGGCCCGAGCGAGAAGCGGCGCAGGCCGAGCTCCGGCCGGTGCGGGTGCGCCGCGGCCTCGCAGGGCTCGCGGTGGTCGAGGCTGCCGAAGACCTCGGCGAAGTTGGTCAGCTTGAGCTTGAGCGGCTGCAGCACGGCAAACGCCCGCGGTGCCTGCGGCTCCAGGTCGGCACGCAGGGCCTGGTCGAGCACGGTGTCGTCGATCCAGGCGTTCTGCTTGCTGGCGCCCGTGGCTTCGACCATCGCACGGAGGCTGGCCGGCGTGAAGCCGCGGCGGCGCAGGCCAACGAGCGTGGGCATGCGGGGGTCGTCCCAGCCGTTGACGTGGCCTTCCTCGACGAGCTGGCGCAGCTTGCGCTTGCTGGTCACGACGTAGTTCAGGTTCAGGCGCCCGAACTCGATCTGCTGCGGCAGCGGGCGGGCCAGCAGACCGAGGTCGGCCAGGTGCTCCAGCAGCCAGTCGTAGAAGGGGCGCTGGTCTTCGAACTCCAGCGTGCAGATGCTGTGGGTGATGCGCTCGAGGGCGTCCTCGATCGGGTGCGCGAAGGTGTACATCGGGTAGATGCACCACTTGTTGCCCGTCGCGTGGTGTTCCGCGTGCTTGATGCGGTAAAGCGTCGGGTCGCGCAGGTTGATGTTGGGCGAGGCCATGTCGATCTTGGCCCGCAGCACCATGGCGCCATCGGGGTGCTTGCCGTCGCGCATCTCGCGCAGGCGGGCCAGGTTCTCGGCCGGCGTGCGGTCCCGGAAGGGGCTGTTCACGCCGGGCTTGCCGAAGTCGCCGCGGTTGGCCCGCATCTCCTCGGCCGTCTGCTCGTCCACGTAGGCGTGGCCGGCATTCACGAGGGCCTCGGCAGCCGCGTACATGAAATCGAAGTAGCTGCTGGCCTCGTAGAGGTGGTCGCCCCAGCTCCAGCCGAGCCACTGCACCATCTCCTTGATGGCATTGACGTACTCCAGCTCCTCCTTCTCGGGGTTGGTGTCGTCGAAGCGCAGGTGGCAGGCGCCGCCGTAATCGCGGGCGAGGCCGAAGTTCAGGCAGATGCTCTTGGCATGGCCGATGTGCAGGTAGCCGTTCGGCTCGGGCGGGAAGCGGGTGCGGATGCGGGCCTCGTCCAGCGGGCCCGCCGCGTGATGGGCGGCGTCACCCGGCGTGCCGGCGAAGTGGCGGCCGGCGAAGGTGCCGGTCTCGAGGTCATGCTCGATGCGCTGGCGCAGGAAATGGGTCGCCGGCGCGGCGGCGGGGGAGTTGTGGCTCATCAGGGGGGCGTTGGATGCGGTGAGCCGACCCGGGCAATACCGGGTTGGCGGAAGTCGCGCGATTTTACGGAGCCGGCGGATGGGCTCGCAGCGGCAGGCGCACGTGGGCCAGGCCGATGCTGATCCACACGGCCACGCTGAAGTACAGCGTCATCCAGACGACCTCGCTGCGCCATTGCGCCCAGTCGTGCGAGACCTGCCAGCGGCTGGCGGCATCGGCCAGGCCAGCCGCCAGGCTCGGATACACCCGGCCCGCCGCTTCGTCGGCTTGCCAACGGCTCCAGTACATCGGCACATCCACTGCGAACATGTAGGCCGCGTAGGCGCTGCCGGCGATCAGTGCGAGGGCCAGCCAAGCGCGAGCCCGGACGGAGACTTCCTGCCATAACGCGCCCATCGCCAGCACGCTCAGCACGGCCACCGTACCCCAGAGCGTTTCTTCCACGACATGGCCCAGGTTTCGCGTCGTCAGCACTGCATACCAGGAGCAGACCTCGGCCAGGATGATCAGCGGCAGCACCGCGATGGACACGGCCATCGCGCCCCGGTGCCGGTGTGCCACCGCCGCGCCCCGCAGCAGCAAGGCCCACTGGGCCGCGAAGCTCAGCTCAGCCAGTGTCGCCACCGTGCGCCCCACCAGCACGCTGGACGCGAACGAGTCCACCATGACGACCCGCGGCACGTCGAACACCGGCAGCACCGACCGGTAGCCGCAACCCAGCACGTACAGGGCCGAGAGCAGCAACTGCAGCCGCTGGTGCGGCCACGTCGTGCCCTCGGGGCGGCTTCGGTGCAGCCAGGCGGTGGACAGCGTCCAGGCCATCAGATTCATGCAGGCGATGGCGCACAGCGCATGCCACCAGTCGGTCGCGTCGTTCATGCGGTCTCCTCGCCGGGCTCAGCCGTTCTTGGGCGGCCGTCCGGTCTTCACGGGGGTGAGGCGGTCCAGCGCCGCGGCCAGCGCCGGCGCGTCGAGCTGCGCCAGGGCATGCAGTCCGGCGCGCAGCAGTTCGCTCTTCTTGGCCTCGCGCTTGACGTCGTGCAGCCGGTGCTTGAGTTCGGCGATCAGGGCGTAGTCGTCCGCCGGCATCGTGAAGCCGTCGCGGACCAGCTGGATGCGCTCGGGGGCCGAGGTCTTGCGGTGTTGATTCATGAAAACGGTTTATACCGTTTTCATGGTTTTGGGGCTACAGCGGTTTGAAACGGGCTGCGTGCACGCGGCTGACGGTGAGGCGCTCCGGCCGGGTGCGCAGTTCCAGCAGCACCGTGCCGTTCTCCTGCCGCAGCGCGCGGGCGACGGCATCGATCTGCACGACAGTCGACCGGTGCACCTGCCAGAAGCGCGCCGGGTCGAGCTGGGGCAGCAGTTCGCGCAGGGATACCCGCACCCAGAAGTCCCGCGCGGCAGTGACGGCGCGGACGTACTTGTCCGCCGCCTCCAGGTAGACGATGTCGTCCACCGGCACGAGTTCGATCGCGTCGCCCACCGCGGCCTGCAGATGGCGCAGCCGCGGGGCCGGCGTGGCCTGGCTGAGCAGCTGGCGCAGCGAGGCCAGCGTGGCATCGCTCGCCTGGGCCGCGGCGGGCGTGGCCAGTCGCTGCTGCAGCCGCGCCACGCTGCGTGCCAGCCGGTCGGGCGTCAACGGCTTGAGCAGGTAGTCGGCGGCGGCCGCATCGAAGGCCTGGAGCGCGTACTGGTCGTAGGCCGTGACGAAGACGAAGAGGGGCAGGGCGCCGGCGTCGTCCGGCCAGTCTTCGGCGATGGCCTGGGCAGCTTCCAGCCCCGACATGCCGGGCATGCGGATGTCCAGGAAGCAGACCTGCGGCCTGTCGCGCAGCGCGAGTTCGACGGCGGCCGTGCCACTGCCGGCCAGGCCGATGATGCTGAGCGCAGGCCAGGCGGCGAGCAACTCGGCGCGCAGGTGCTCGGCGAGCAGCGGCTCGTCTTCGGCGATGAGGGCGGTGACGTTCATGCGGGGATCTCGATGCGGGCCAGGCTGCCGCCCCCCGGCTGGGGCAGCAGGTCGAAACGCGCGGCGGGGCCGTAGCGCTGGTCGAGCCGCTGGCGAACCTGGGTCAGGCCGAAGCCGGTGCCGGGCAGGCGCGTGGGGTGTGCGACGCCCGCGCCACTGTCGGCCACCTCCAGCACCAGGCGCCCCGCGGGCCGGCTTGCGCTGACCCGCAGCAGCCCGCCATCGAGATGGGGCTCCAGGCCGTGCTTGATTGCGTTTTCCACGAGCGGCTGCAGCAGCAAGGGGGGCACCGGCTGGGGGCCGAGGTCGGCCGGCAGGTCGAGCTGGACCTTCAGCCGCTCGCCCATGCGGATCTGCATCAGCGCGAGGTAGTCCGACAGGCGCTCGAATTCTTCCGCCAGCGTGTGTTCCGTGGACCGGCTGGCCTGCAGCGTGGCACGCAGGTAGTCGATGAGGCGGTCCAGCATCCGCTGGGCTTCGTCCGGCTTCAGCTTGATGAGCACCCGCAGGTGCGCCAGCGTGTTGAACAGCATGTGGGGTTCGAGCTGGCTCTGCAGCAGCGTCAGCTGGGCCTCGGCGGCCTGGCGCTCAGCCTGCGCCTGGGCAAGCTTGAGCTGGTTGACGCCCAGCCGCGAGTAGAAGAGGGCCGTGGCCAGCAGCGACATCAGCAGTGCGAAGGCGATCGACAGCGCCGCGCGGGCACCCGGCATGTCCCAGGGAAGCGGCTCGCGCATGCCGGTGAGGTGGTTGGTGACCAGCACGCCGCCGGTGTAGCCCACCACGGAGCCGATCAGCACGCAAGGCAGCATCCAGCCCCAGCCGACCCAGCTCGGGTCCCGCAGCGCGGCATCGCCCCGCCAGCGGCGCAGCAGGCGGCTCAATCCCGCCGTCATGAGCCAGATCAGGGCCGAGATCTGCCCGCCGATCATGAACGAGTAGAGCAGCGAGTACCCAAGGTGCTTGCCTCGCAGCAGGTAGTTGACCAGCGCCGCGAGCAGGCACACGGCCACGGTGCCGCCGATGTGGGCAGGCCAGGTGTGCCGGAACTGGGACGTCGTCATGCGGCCAGCATGATGCCGCGTCGGCGGGCCGCACAGGCGGCTGCGACGAACGGCGTCGCGGCGGCGCCAGTGGCGCTCAGTGGTCGCGGCCGGTGCCCAGCTTGAACACGCCCACGACTTCGTGCATCCGCTTCGCCTGGCCACGCAGGCTGTCGGCCGCCGCCGCGGCTTCTTCCACCAGCGCCGCGTTCTGTTGCGTCACCCGGTCGAGCTGGGCCACGGCCTCGCTGACCTGGCCGATGCCGGTGGTCTGCTCCTGCGTGGCCGAACCCATCTCGGCGATCAGGTCCGCCACGCGCTTCACCTGGCTGACGATGTCGGTCATCGTGCTGCCCGCTTCGCCCACGAGCCGGGAGCCGGTGTCGACGTTGTCCACGCTCTGGCCGATCAGCCCCTTGATCTCGCGTGCTGCCTGGGCACTGCGCTGGGCCAGGGCCCGCACCTCGCCGGCCACGACGGCAAAGCCACGGCCCTGTTCGCCGGCACGGGCCGCCTCGACCGCGGCATTCAAGGCCAGGATGTTGGTCTGGAAGGCGATGCCGTCGATGGTGCCGATGATGTCGGCGATCTTGCGCGAACTGGCCGAGATGTCGCCCATCGTGCTGATGACCTGCTGGACGACGTCGCCGCCCCGCACCGCCACGGCGCTGGCCGACTGGGCGAGCTGGGTGGCCGTCTGCGCGGTATCGGCGTTCTGTCGCACGGTGGCGTTCATCTGTTCCATCGAGGCGGCGGTCTCCTCCAGATTGGCTGCCTGCTCTTCCGTGCGCTGGGACAGGTCGGCGTTGCCGGAGGCGATCTCGCCAGCGCCTGTCAGGATGGCATCAGCCCCTTGTCGCACCTGCTGCACGATCTGCACGAGGCCGTCGTTCATCTGGCTGAGCGCGGCCAGCAGTGACGCGATCTCGTCACGGCCCTCGGCGTTGATGGAGGCGCTGAGGTCGCCGCCGGCCACGGCCCGGGCAAAGCTCACCGCGCGTTGCACCGGCTCGGTGATCGACCGGGTGATCAGCAGGGCCAGCCCGCCGCCCAGCACGACCGCCACAGCCGTCAGGACGAGCGTCAGGCTCACCGCAGCGGCCTGCGTGCCCTGCGCACGCTGGAACTCGGCGGCGCCCTCGTCGACCTGCAGCTTCACCAACTGGTCGGAGAGTTCGCGGGCCTTGGCGCCCAGGGGCAGGGTCTTTTCCTCGTAGATCTGCTGGGCGGTGCTCATGCCACCGGTGGCGAGTGCGCTGCTGACGGGCAGCAGGCCTTCGTCGATGTAGGCCTTGCGCGCGGCCACGAAACGCTGCGCCAGCGCGCGTTCGTCGTCGGTCAGCCGGGTGGCGAGGTAGTCGTCCAGCAGCACCTGGCCGCGCTTGAGATTGCCCGCCAGCTCCTCGCTGCGTCGCTTGATCTCGTCGAAGCTCGGCGAGCGCAGCATCTCGACGATGACGAGGCGGTTGCGGGTGGACAGGTTGTTGAGTTCACCGAGCTGGGCAAGCGGCACCGTGCGGTCCCGGTACACCGTCTCCAGACCGGCAGCGACGCGGTAGATGCCCCGCACCCCCACCGCAGCCACGATGACCATCAGCACCAGGACCGCCGCGAACGCGACACCCAGTCGGCTGCCGATGCGCAACTGCTTCAAAGCATTCATGTGTCGTCCCCTGCGTTCGCCCTGTCAAGCGGGCGGTCGGAGTCTGCATGAATGCCGCGTTATCGTCGACAGTCAGCGGCGCCGGCTGTTGCTTCCGCCCAGAATGCTGCCCAATACGCCACGGATGATCTCGCGGCCGACGGCCGAGCCGATGCTGCGAACGGCAGACTTGGCCGCGGCTTCCGCGAGCCCCGGGTGCCGGCCGCCACGCGGGCCGGTGGTGCCGAAGAGCACGTCTTTCAAGCCGTCCATCAGGCCGCCGCCCGCATCGGCCGGTGCCGGTGCCGGGCTGGAGCCGCCCTTGAACACCTGGCCGGCTTCGGCGGCCAGGCTGCCGCCGGCCGGCGCCCGGGCTGCCGTGGCCGGCTTGCCGACGAGCTTCTCGTAGGCCGATTCGCGGTCGAGCTGCTTCTCGTAGACGCCGGCGACCAGCGAGTTCGCGATGAGCTGCTGCCGCTGCGCCGGCGTGATCGGACCGATCTGGCTGCCGGGCGGCAGCACGAACACCCGCTCGGTGATGCTCGGCCGGCCTTTCTCGTCGAGCAGGCTGACGAGGGCTTCGCCGACGGCCAGCTCGGTGATGGCGGCGGCGATGTCGAGGCCCGGCTTGGCGCGCATGGTCTCGGCTGCGCTCTTGACGGCCTTCTGGTCGCGCGGCGTGAAGGCGCGCAGCGCGTGCTGCACGCGATTGCCGAGCTGGCCGAGCACGGCGTCGGGGATATCCAACGGGTTCTGCGTCACGAAGTACACGCCCACGCCCTTGGAGCGCACCAGGCGCACGACGAGTTCGATGCGCTCGATCAGCGCGTCGGGCGCATCCTTGAAGAGCAGGTGGGCCTCGTCGAAGAAGAACACGAGCTTGGGCTTGTCGAGGTCGCCCACCTCGGGCAGTGTCTCGAACAGCTCCGACAGCATCCACAGCAGGAAGGTCGCGTAGAGCCGCGGCGCGTTCATCAGCTTGTCGGCGGCGAGCACGTTGATGACGCCGAGCCCACCCTCGGTCTGCATGAAGTCGGCGATGTTGAGCATGGGCTCGCCGAAGAACTTGTCGCCACCCTGGGCCTCGATCTGCAGCAGCCCGCGCTGGATGGCGCCCACACTGGCGGCCGAGACATTGCCGTACTGCGTGGTGAACTGGCTCGCGTTGTCACCCACGTACTGGAGCATCGCGCGCAGGTCCTTGAGGTCCAGCACGAGCAGGCCCTGGTCGTCGGCGATCTTGAACACCATCTGGAGCACGCCGGCCTGGGTCTCGTTGAGCGCCAGCATGCGCGACAGCAGCAGCGGGCCCATGTCCGACACGGTGGCCCGCACCGGGTGGCCCTGTTCGCCGAAGACGTCCCAGAGCGTGGTGGGGCAGGCGAGCTTCTCGGGCGCCTCCAGCCCGCGGTCCTTCAGCGTGGCCAGCAGCTTCTCGCTCGGGTTGCCGGGCTGGCTGATGCCGGTCAGGTCGCCTTTCACGTCGGCCATGAAGACCGGCACGCCGATCTTCGAAAAGCTCTCGGCGAGCTTCTGCAGGGAGATGGTCTTGCCGGTGCCCGTGGCGCCGGTGATCAGACCGTGGCGGTTGGCCAGGGCGGGGAGCAGCAGGCTTTCCGTGTCGCCGTGGCGGGCAAAGAGGATGGGCGTGGGCATGGCAGCTTGGGCTGAGTTGACCGCGCGCAGTCTAGGCTGTCGGCGCCATGAAAATATGAGGTGGTTGAATCTCCGGATATGCGTATACCCTGTGGTTGCCGGTTCGTTCGATACCTCGCCCATCCCCGTTGGAGATCCTCATGAGCACCCTCGTCAAACCGATCACGCTGACTGAGCAGCAGGAAGCCTGGCTGCGCAGCCAGGTCGAGGGTGGGCACTATGTGGACGAAAGCGAAGCCATCCGGGACCTGATCCGGCGGGAGCAGGCGCGCTCTGCCGAGGTGGAAGCTCTGCGCCAGGCGCTGATCGAAGGCGAGCAGAGCGGTCCCCCCGAGGCGTTCGATTTCTCGGCATTCCTCCAGCGCAAGACCGCCGCGCATGGCTGAAGTGCGCCTCAGCCCGGCCGCGCAAGGGGACTTGGACGCCATCTTCGAGTTCACGGTCGCCCACTGGGGCGTCCAACAGGCTCTGCGCTACGTGCAGGACATCGCCGAAGCGTGTCGACGCCTGGCTGAGCAACCTGACTTGGGCCTGGCATGCGATCACATCCGCGCTGGCTATCGTTCGTGGCGAGTGACGCGTCACCGCAGCTATTTCCGCAGGGAGGACTTTGGCATCGCCGTGGTGCGCATCCTGCACGAGCGCATGGATGTCGGCACGAGGCTGCGATAGGCGGGGCGGCCGAGTCTGACCACCGCCTAAAATGCGTGGCTTTGCAGAACAAGGCCGAGAGCTTCAGTCATGGCAGGACATTCCAAATGGGCCAACATCCAGCATCGCAAAGGTCGCCAGGACGAAAAGCGCGGCAAGATCTGGACACGCATCATCCGTGAGATCTCGGTCGCGGCCCGTCAGGGCGGCCCCGACGTCAAGGACAACCCCCGGCTGCGCCTGGCGGTGGACAAGGCCAAGGCCGCCAATATGCCGGCCGACCGCATCAAGTACAACATCGACAAGGCCAGCGGCAACATCGATGGCCTCACCTACGAGGAAATCCGCTACGAAGGCTATGGCATCGGCGGCGCGGCGATCATGCTCGACACCATGACGGACAACCGCGTCCGCACGGTCGCCGAGGTGCGCCACGCCTTCAGCAAGTACGGCGGCAACATGGGCACCGACGGCTCGGTGGCCTTCCAGTTCAAGCACTGCGGCCAGTTCCTGTTCGCGCCGGGCACGTCGGAGGACAAGGTCATGGAAGCGGCCCTGGACGCCGGGGCGGAGGACGTCATCACCGGCGACGACGGCGCCATCGAGGTGCTGACGGCGCCGGCCGACTACGAAGTCGTCAAGGCCGCCCTGGAGGCCGCCGGCCTCGTGCCCGAGCTGGCTGAAGTGACGATGCGGGCCGAGAACACGATCGAGCTCAGCGGTGAAGATGCCGAGCGTATGCAAAAGCTGCTCGACGTCATCGAAGACCTGGACGACGTCCAGGCGGTCTATCACAACGCCGAGCTGAATTGATGCGAGTTCTCGTCATTGGCAACGGCGGCCGCGAGCATGCGCTGGCCTGGAAGCTGGCGCAGGCCGAGCGCGTCAGCCAGGTCTTCGTGGCCCCGGGCAATGGGGGCACGGCACGGGACGAGCGCCTGCAGACGGTGCCCATCGGTGTGACCGACGTCCAGGCGCTGGCGGATTTCGCCGTCGCCCAGAAGATCACGCTGACCGTGGTGGGCCCCGAAGCCGCGCTGGCGGCGGGCGTCGTGGACGAGTTCCGGGCGCGCGGCCTGCGCATCTTCGGCCCGACGCAGGCTGCGGCGCAGCTCGAAAGCTCCAAGGCCTTCGCCAAGGACTTCATGAAGCGCCACGGCATCCCGACGGCCGCCTACGAGACCTTCTCCGATGCCGCCGCTGCCCATGCCTACGTGGACAGCCGCGGCGCACCGATCGTCATCAAGGCGGACGGCCTCGCAGCCGGCAAGGGCGTGGTCGTCGCGATGACCCTGGCGGAGGCGCACGAGGCCATCACCTGGATCCTGGAAGACAACAAGCTCGGCGTGACGCACAACCAGGGCGGCGCCCGGGTCGTCATCGAGGATTTCATGGCCGGCGAGGAAGCGAGCTTCATCGTCGTGTGCGACGGCAAGCACGTCGTGTCCCTCGCCACCAGCCAGGACCACAAGCGCCTGCTGGACGGTGATGCCGGCCCCAACACGGGCGGCATGGGCGCCTACTCGCCCGCGCCGGTCGTGACGCCCAACGTGCATGCCAAGGTCATGCACGAGATCATCCAGCCGACGATCGCCGGCATGGCCCGGGACGGCCATCCCTTCACCGGCTTCCTGTACGCCGGGCTGATGATCGACGAGCACGGCCAGCCGCGCACCGTCGAGTTCAACACCCGCATGGGCGACCCCGAGACCCAGCCGATCATGATGCGGCTCAAGAGCGATCTCTTCGAGCTGCTGATGCACGCCACCGACGGCACGCTCGACCAGGTCGAACTGCAGTGGGACCGCCGCGTGGCGCTGGGCGTGGTGCTGGCGGCCGAGGGCTATCCGCTCCAGCCCCGCAAGGGTGACGCGATCACCGGCCTGCCCGCTGACGAGGACGACGCGATGGTCTTCCACGCCGGCACGGCGATGGCGGACGGCACGCTGGTCACCAGCGGCGGCCGCGTGCTGTGCGTGACGGCGCTGGGCGAATCGGTGCGCACGGCGGCGCAGCGGGCCTACGAGGTCGCCACCGGGATCCAGTTCGCCGGTCGCCAATACCGGTCCGACATCGGCCACCGGGCCCTCAAGCGTTGAGCCCCACCCCCACCGTCCTGACCGGGCCGCTGGCACCCCACGGCCGCGAGAGTCGCCTGGCGCGGTGGGTGCTGCGCCTGTGCGGCTGGCGCGTGGAGGCGCCGGGTGTGCCGGCGCCGCAGGGCGTCATCCTCGTCTACCCGCACACGTCCAACTGGGACTTCGTGGTGGGCCTGCTCGCCAAATGGGCCATGGGCCTGCAGCTCCGGTTCTGGGCCAAGGACAGCCTGTTCGCGGTGCCGGTGCTCGGCCGCTGGGTGCGTTACCTGGGCGGCGTGGCGGTGGACCGCAGCAGCCCGCACGGCATGGTGGGCGACACCGTGCGCCAGATGCAGGCCGCCGCGGCGCGCGGCGACAGCTTCTGGCTTGCGGTGGCGCCCGAGGGCACCCGCTCGCTGACGACCGGCTGGCGCACCGGCGCCTACCAGGTGGCCGTGCAGGCCGGCGTGCCGGTGGGGCTGTGCTACTTCGACTTCCGCGAGCGGGTCGTGTCCCTGACCCGCTTCGTGCAGCTCACCGGCGACCTGGAGGCGGACTTCGCCGCCTTTGCCGCCTACCTCGGCCCGCGCGTCGGCAAACGCCCGACACTGGCCAGCCCGATCCAGCCCCGGCGCCCCGCACCATGAACACACAAGCTGTCCGCGACTACCTGCTCGACCTGCAGCAGCGCATCGTCACCGCGCTGGAGGCGGCCGACGGCAACCCCTTCCTGAGCGACGGCTGGGCGCGCGAGCCCGGGGGGCGCCTGGAGGGTGACGGCCTGTCACGCCTGATCGAAGGCGGTGCGGTCTTCGAGCGCGGCGGGGTCAACTTCTCGCACGTGAAAGGCCGCGTGCTGCCACCCTCGGCCACGCAGCACCGGCCCGAGCTGGCAGGCGCGCCGTTCGAGGCGATGGGCGTGTCGCTGGTCATCCACCCGCACAACCCCTTCGTGCCGACCGTGCACATGAACGTGCGCATGTTCGCCGCGCTGCCGGCCAACGGCCCGGCCGTGACCTGGTTCGGCGGCGGGATGGACCTCACGCCCTACTACGGCTACGAGCGTGACGCGCAGCACTTCCACCGCGTCTGCCGCGACGCCCTCGCGCCGCACGGCCCGGACCTCCATCCGAAGTTCAAGGCCTGGTGCGACGAGTACTTCTTCCTGAAGCACCGCAACGAGCCGCGCGGCATCGGCGGCATCTTCTTCGACGACTACGCCGAGGGCGGCTTCGACACCGGCTTCGGCCTGATCCGCTCGGTGGGCGACGCCTTCCTGCAGGCCTACCTGCCGATCGTCGAGCGCCGCCAGGGCTATGCCTACGGCGAGCGCGAGCGCGAGTTCCAGGCCTACCGGCGGGGCCGTTATGTCGAATTCAACCTCGTGTGGGACCGCGGCACGCTGTTCGGCCTGCAGTCGGGCGGGCGCACGGAGTCCATCCTGATGTCGATGCCGCCGCAGGTGAGCTGGCGCTACGACTGGGCGCCGGAGCCCGGCACGCCCGAAGCACGGCTCTACACCGATTTCCTGCGCCCGCGCGACTGGGTCAACGAGACGCCGACGGGGCTGTGGCTGTGAAACTGGCCTTGTTCGGCGGCAGTTTCGACCCGCCGCACCTGGGCCACCTGGCCTTTGCACGCTTCGTGCTCGATGCACTCGCGCCGGATCGGCTCGTCTGGTTGCCCGCCGGCCGCCAGTGGCAGAAGCCAGACCAGGTCATGGCGCCTGCCGTGCATCGCGCCGCGATGGTCAGCCGGCTGATCGACGCCGAGGTCCACTTCCTGCTGGACGAACGCGAACTGCACCGCCGCGGCCCGAGCTTCACGGCCGACACCCTGCGCGAGTTCGCGGCGCAGAACCCAGGCGCGGAGCTGATGTTCCTGATCGGCCAGGACCAGTACGCGCGGCTGCCGACCTGGTACCAGGTCGAAACCGTGGTCTCGCTGGCCACGCTCGTGGTCGTGCCGCGGGGCGGCGAGGCCGTCGTCACGCCCGCGGGCCTGCCGCCGCACCGCCTGCGCGTGCTCGCCATGCCCGACATCCCCTTGTCGTCCACCGCCGTGCGCGACGCCGTCGCACGCGGCGAGGACATCAGCCCCATGGTGGGCGCCGAGGTCGCGAGCTATATTGCCTCGCATCACCTCTACGAGAAGAAGTAAAGAATGGATATCCGCAAGCTGCAACGCGCCATCGTCGATGGGCTCGAAGACGTGAAGGCACAGAACATCGTGGTGTTCAACACCGAGCATCTGTCGCCCCTGTTCGAGCGCGTCATCATCGCGTCCGGCACCAGCAACCGTCAGACCAAGGCGCTGGCGTCCAGCGTGCGCGAGACGGTGAAGGGGCGCGGCCTGCAGGTCATGCGCACCGAGGGTGAGGACAACGGCGAGTGGATCATCGTGGACTGCGGCGCGGCCGTCGTGCACGTGATGCAGCCGGCCATCCGCGACTATTACCGCCTCGAGGAGATCTGGGGCGAGAAGCCGGTCAAGCTCAAAGTGGCGAGCGGCGAGGTGAAACTGGTCAAGGCCTCGGAACCCGAGCCTGAGCCCAAGAAGACGCCGGCCAGGAAGGCTGCTCCGGCCAAGACCGCTGCGAAGGCACCTGCGAAGTCGGCGTCCAAGGCGGCACCGGCCGCCAAGAAGGCGGCGCCGGCCAAGAAGGGCGTGAGCCGTGTCGTCGGCGCCAAGACGCCGGCCGTCAAGACGGTGAAGGTCGGTGCGGCCAAGCCTGCCGCCAAGAAGACGACCGCGAAGGCGACGCCGGCCAAGAAGACCGCACCGGCGAAGAAGGTCGTGGCCAAGAAGGCGCCGGCCAAGAAGACGACCGCCAAGAAGGCCTGATGCGCCTGCTGCTTGTCGCCGTGGGCCAGCGCCAGCCGGCCTGGGCCGACACGGCCTACGAAGATTTCGCCAAGCGCTTTCCGCCCGAACTGCGGCTGGAGCTGAAGGCAGTGAAGGCCGAGACGCGCGGCAGCAAGACCGCCGAGCAGCTGATGGCCGCCGAGGCCGCTCGCATCGAGGCTGCACTGCCCCGGGGCGTGCGGCGCATCATCCTCGATGAGCGCGGCGAGCGCCGCACCAGTGTGCAGCTCGCCGAGCGGCTCAAGCTCTGGATGGGCGAGGGCCGTGACGCGGCGTTGATCATCGGCGGGCCTGACGGCCTGCATCCCGATCTGAAGGCGACGGCGGACGAGACGCTGCGCCTGTCCGACCTGACCCTGCCGCATGCCTTCGCCCGCGTGCTGCTGGCCGAAGGCCTCTACCGGGCATGGACCGTGACCACCGGCCACCCCTACCACCGCGAGTGATCCGCCGTGAGCGACTTCATCTACCTGGCGTCCCAGAGCCCGCGCCGTCGTCAGCTGCTGGAGCAGATCGGCGTGCGCCATGAGCTGCTGCTGCCCGGTGCCGACGAAGACGCCGAGGCGCTCGAAGCCGTGCAGCCCGGCGAGATGCCCGATGCCTACTGCGCCCGCGTCACGGCCGCCAAGCTCGACGCCGCACTCGCCCGCAGCGTCGCGCGTGGCTTGCCACCCGCGCCCATCCTGTGCGCCGACACGACCGTGGCGGTCGATGCCCTGATCCTCGGCAAGCCGCAGGACGACGCCGATGCGGCGCGCATGCTGCAGCTGATGTCCGGCCGCCGCCATCGCGTCATCACGGCGGTGGCGGTGGCCGATGGCGAGCAGCGCGCCGAGGCAGTCCATGTCTCCGAGGTCGAGTTCGCGCGGCTGACCCCGGGCCAGATTGAGCGCTACGTTGCGAGCCGAGAGCCCTTCGGCAAGGCAGGGGCATACGCCATCCAGAGCCAGGCGGCGGCCTGGATCGTGAACATTTCAGGCAGCTACTCGGGCATCATGGGGTTGCCCCTCTTTGAGACCGCGTCGCTGTTGGCCAAATTCGGTTTTGAGTTCTGACGCTCGTCGGGGCGCATGGGCTCCGTTCGAGTCCTGACGGTTGCATGCCAGGCGGCGCGCAACCGTCAGTATTCAAAGGTTCGCGATGGAAGACATTCTGATCAACTGGTCCCCGCAGGAGACGCGGGTGGCCGTGGTCGAGAACGGCGCGGTGCAGGAACTGCACATCGAGCGCACGCTGGAGCGGGGCCTGGTGGGCAACGTGTATCTCGGCAAGGTGGTGCGCGTGCTGCCGGGCATGCAGAGCGCCTTCATCGACATCGGCCTGGAGCGTGCGGCCTTCCTGCACGTGGCCGACCTGCACAGCGCGTCGCAGTTCGGGCATGGCCGCAACCACAGTGCCGACGCGCCCCCGACGCCGATCGAGCGACTGGTCTTCGAGGGCCAGCCGCTGACCGTGCAGGTCATCAAGGACCCGATCGGCACCAAGGGGGCGCGCCTGTCCAGCCAGATCAGCATCGCCGGGCGCATGCTCGTCTACCTGCCGCAGGACGAGCACATCGGCATCAGCCAGAAGATCGGCTCGCCCGAGGCGCGCGAATCGCTGCGCGCGCGCATGGTGGCGCTGGTGGGCACGAAGGACCAGGGCGGCGGTGGCGGCTTCATCCTGCGCACCAATGCCGAGGACGCGACCGACGAGGAACTCGCCGCCGACATCGCCTACCTGCGCAAGACCTGGCAGCAGATCCGCGAGAAGGCCCTCACCACGCCGCCGGCCAACCTGCTGCATCAGGACCTGAGCCTGGTGGAGCGCGTGCTGCGTGACCTCACCAGCGAGCGCACCGGCTCGATCCGCATCGACTCCAAGATGCAGTACGACGTGCTGCGCCAGTTCGGCGATACCTTCATGCCGGCCGTCACGGCCAAGCTGGAGCACTACCGCGGCGAACGCCCGATCTTCGACCTGTGCAATGTCGATGCCGAGATCGCCCGGGCGCTGGCCCGCAAGGTGGAACTGAAGTCCGGCGGCTCGCTGGTGTTCGACCAGACCGAGGCGATGACGACCATCGACGTCAACACCGGCGGCTTCGTCGGTGCCAAGAACTTCGACGACACCATCTTCAAGACCAACCTCGAGGCCGCCGGCGCCATTGCGCGCCAACTGCGCCTGCGCAACCTGGGCGGCATCATCATCGTCGACTTCATCGACATGACCCGCGAGGAGCACAAGGCCGCAGTGCTCACCGAGTTCAAGAAGCAGCTCAGCCGGGACCGCACGAAAGTCACCGTCGGCGGCTTCACGCAGCTGGGCCTCGTGGAGATGACCCGCAAGCGCACGCGCGAGTCGCTGTCGCGCATGCTCTGCGAACCCTGCCCGACCTGCGAGGGCCGTGGCCAGGTCAAGACGGCGCGCTCGGTCTGCTACGACATCCTGCGCGAGATCCTGCGTGAGGCGCGGCAGTTCTCGCCGCGCGAGTTCCGCGTCGTGGCGGCAGCCAATGTCGTGGAGATGATGCTCGACGAAGAGAGCGCACACCTGGCCGGCCTGTCGGATTTCATCGGCAAGCCGATCTCCCTGACGGCCGAGCCCACCAACCAGACCGAGCACTACGACATCGTGCTGCTGTGACGCCCTTGCAGGGCGCGGGGGGCAGGGCGAGGTGCGGCCGTGTCTGACGGGCGATGGCGGCCACCTGCGGCAAAATCGCGCGCCATGCTCGAACCTCACGTGTCCGTTTCCCGCCGCCGCAGCCTGGCGGCCCTTGCTGCCCTCGGTGCCGTGCCGGCGCTGGCCCAGGTCCGCATCGACATCTCGGGTGTCGGCGGGACCCGCATCCCGGTCGGCATCGTCGATTTCCGCGACGACGCCAAGGCCTCGGCCCAGCCCATCGCCGCCATCGTGCGTGCCGACCTGGAGCGCAGCGGGCTGTTCCGCAGCGTCGACACGCCGCCCGGGCTGACCGAAACCAGCGTGCCGGTCTGGGCCGACTGGCGGGCCCGCCAGGCCGATGCGCTGGCCGCCGGTTCGGTGACTCGCCTGGCTGACGGTCGGCTGGACATCCGCTTCAAGCTCTGGGATGTGGTCAAGGGCACCGAGCTCGTCGGTCAGGCCCAGGCCGTTCATCCGGACGATGCACGCCTGGCCGCGCACCGCATCGCCGACACCATCTACGAAAAGCTCACGGGCGAGAAGGGCGTGTTCGCCACGCGCATGGCCTACGTCACCAAGGCCGGCCCGCGCTACAGCCTCGTCGTCGCCGACGCCGACGGCGAAGGGGCCAAGGTCGCGCTCACCAGCCCCGAGCCCATCATCTCGCCCGCCTGGGCGCCCAACGGCCGCGAGCTGGCCTACGTCAGCTTCGAGAGCCGCAAGGCCACCGTGCGCATCCAGGACGTGACCACCGGCCAGCGCCGTGTGCTGGCCGATTTCAAGGGCACGAACAGTGCACCGGCCTGGTCGCCCGACGGCAGCCAGCTTGCGCTGAGCCTGTCGCGCGAAGGCGGCACGCAGCTCTTCGTCATCAACCGTGACGGCTCCGGCCTGCGTCGCCTGACGCAGAGCAGCGCCATCGACACTGAGGCCTGCTACGCGCCGGACGGCAGCAAGATCTACTTCGTCAGCGACCGTGGCGGCGGTCCGCAGATCTACCGCATGCCGGCCGGCGGTGGTGCGGCCGAGCGCGTCACCTTCAGTGGCAACTACAACATCAGCCCGGCCATCAGCCCCGACGGGCGCACGATGGCCTACATCACCCGCACGGGCGGTGCTTTCCGCCTGTGCGTGATGGACCTCGGCACCGGCCAGGTTCAGCAGATCAGCGAAGGCAACGACGACGAGAGCCCGGCCTTCGCGCCGAACGGCAAGCTCATCGTCTACGCCAGCCGTGCCGGCGGCAAGGAAGTGCTGATGACGACGACGCTCGACGGCAAGATCAAGACGCCGCTGCTGGTCACGCTCGTCGAGGTGCGCGAACCCACGTGGGGCCCTTTTACACGCTAGTAACTTGACACTGCGCACCTTGTTGGACAATCCCGTGGCAGCGCTATCCAAGCTGCCGTGCCTCTGATTTCTGCCTTCTGTCCGTTGTGGAGAACACTCGAATGAAACTGACCCGCTATGCGCTCACTCTGATCGCCACGGCCGTTCTGGCCGGTTGCGCATCCAACGTCAAGCTGGACGAGCCCGCGCCGGTCCAAACTGCACAGGTCAAGCCGCCCGTGTCGCCCCAGCCGCAGCCGTCCACCAAGCCGGCCGAAACCGCTGTGCCGACGGTCGACCTGTTCGCCCAGTACACCCAGCAAGTGGCAGACAAGCGTGTCGTGTACTTCGACTTCGACAGCGACGTCGTCAAGGAAGAGTACCGCCCCCTGATCGACCTGCACGCCAAGCGCCTGAACGCCAACAAGAAGGCCGCGCTGAACCTGGAAGGTCACACCGACGAGCGCGGTGGTCGCGAGTACAACCTGGCGCTGGGCCAGCGCCGCGCGGAAGCCGTCGCCAAGTCGCTGACGCTGCTGGGCGTGGCCGCCAACCAGGTCGAGGCCGTGAGCTTCGGCAAGGAGCGCCCGGCCGCTCAAGGCACCGGCGAAGAAGTCTGGGCCAAAAACCGCCGCGTCGAGCTGAAGGACAAGTGATCGCCATGCGCGTTCTGCGACTGACGCTCGCGGCACTCGCCGTGGGCGCGGCTTTCGTGCCGCCCGCCCAGGCGGGCCTGTTCGAGGACGATGAAGCCCGCAAGGCGATCATCGAACTGCGTGCCAAGGTCCAGGCCAACGAGGATGCGGCGAAGCAGCGTGCCGATCAGCTCAATGCCCTCATCCAGGAGCAACTGCAGCCGCTGCGCCGCAGTCTGCTCGACCTGAATGGCCAGATCGATGCGCTGCGCGCCGAGATCGCCAAGCTGCGCGGCCAGAACGAGCAACTCGCTCGCGACCTGGCCGACACACAGCGCAAGCTGACCGATCAGTCGCAGTCCGTTGAAGCCCGGCTCAAGCCGCTGGAGCCGCAGAAGGTGGCGCTGGACGGCCGCGAGTTCCAGGTGAGCCCGGACGAGCGCAGCCAGTACGAGGCCGCCATCGGTCTCGTGCGGCGTGGCGACTTCGCCGAAGCCGTCGCGGCACTCAATGCCTTCCTGAAGCGCTACACCGCCAGCGGCTACACCGACTCGGTGCGCTTCTGGCTGGGTAACGCCCAGTACGGCAAGCGCGACTACAAGGACGCGATCGCGACGTTCAAGGGCTTCATCTCGGGCAACCCTGACCACCCGCGAGCCGCGGAGGCGCTGCTCGCGCTGGCGAACTGCCAGATCGAGCTGAAGGACAACAAGTCCGCCAAGCGCAGCCTGGAAGACCTGATCAAGGCCTACCCGAGCACCGAGGCCGCGCAGGCGGCCAAGGAGCGCCTGCGCGCCATCAAGTGATGGCCGATCCGCACGACGCCGATCTCGAGCGTCGCTTCGGAGGGCTGCGTCGCCTGCACGGCGATGCGGCCTACGGCCGTTTGAGGCAAGCGAGATTCGCCGTCGTGGGCCTCGGGGGCGTGGGCTCGTGGGCCGTCGAGGCCCTCGCGCGCAGCGGCGTGGCCGCACTGACGCTCATCGACCTCGATCAGGTCTCCGAATCGAACATCAACCGCCAGATCCAGGCGGTCGGCGCCACCTTGGGCATGGCCAAGGCGGAGGCGCTGCGGCTGCGCATCGCCGACATCCATCCGGGCTGCGAGGTGCGCGTCATCGAGGAGTTCGTCGAGCCGGACAACTGGCCGGCGCTCATCGGCGATGGCCAGCTCGACGGGCTCATCGACTGCTGTGACCAGGTGCGCGCCAAGGCGACGCTGGCGGCTTGGGCCCGTGAACATCGGCTCCCGTTCGTGACGGTCGGTGCCGCGGGTGGCAAGAGGGAGCCGCACCGGGTGCAGCTCGACGACCTCTGCGACACCACGCACGACCCGCTGCTGGCGTCGCTGCGACAACGCCTGCGCAAGCACCACGGCGCACCGCGCTCCGGGCGGATCGGCGTGGCCTGCGTGTACTCGCGCGAGCCGGTCCATCTGCCGCTGCAGGGGGAGGGCGACGCCTGCGACGTGGACGGCAGCCTCAACTGCCACGGGTACGGGTCCAGTGTCGCCGTCACGGCGACCTTCGGCCTGTGCGCCGCGGCTGAACTGCAGCGGCTGCACCTGGCAGCGCCTTCCCGCTGATTTCTGCGCAAAAAGTCAAAGGCTTCTTGCGACACCTGAAAAAACCTGCCTATAATGGCAGGCTCTGCTTGACGCGGGATGTTAGCTCAGTCGGTAGAGCAGCGGACTTTTAATCCGTTGGTCGCAGGTTCGAATC
>RXJW01000133.1 GCA_003963005.1 Burkholderiales bacterium | reverse complement strand
GCCCAGGTCTTCCTCGATGCGCAGCAGCTGGTTGTACTTGGCCATGCGGTCCGAGCGCGACAGCGAGCCGGTCTTGATCTGGCCGGCGTTCAGGCCGACGGCGATGTCGGAGATGGTGCTGTCTTCGGTCTCGCCCGAGCGGTGCGACACGACGGCGGTGTAGCCGGCGCGCTTGGCCATCTCGATGGCGGCGAAGGTTTCGGTCAGCGTGCCGATCTGGTTGATCTTGATCAGGATCGAGTTGGCGATGCCCTTTTCGATGCCCTGCTGCAGGATCTTGGTGTTGGTGACGAAGAGGTCGTCGCCGACGATCTGGACGTTCTTGCCCAGGCGGTCCGTCAGCAGCTTCCAGCCGTCCCAGTCGCCTTCGGCCATGCCGTCTTCGATCGAGATGATGGGGTACTTGTCGACCCAGGTGGCGAGCATGTCGGTCCACTCGGCGGCGGTCAGCTGGATGCCGCCTTCGCCCTCGAGCACGTACTTGCCGTCCTTGTAGAACTCGCTGGCAGCGCAGTCCAGGCCAATGGCGATCTGGTCGCCGGCGCGGTAGCCGGCCTTGTCGATGGCTTGCAGGATCAGCTGGATGGCGGCCTCGTGGCTCTCGACGCTGGGGGCGAAGCCGCCCTCATCGCCCACGGCGGTGGAGATGCCCTTGTCGTGCAGGATCTTCTTGAGCGCGTGGAACACCTCGGCGCCCCAGCGCAGGGCTTCGCGGAAGCTCGGTGCGCCCACGGGAATGATCATCAGCTCCTGCAGGTCCAGGCTGTTGTTGGCGTGCGCGCCACCATTGATGACGTTCATCATCGGCACCGGCAGCTGGCACCCGTTCATGCCGCCGAAGTAGCGGTACAGCGGCAGGCCGGATTCCTCGGCGGCGGCGCGGGCCACGGCCATCGACACAGCCAGCATCGCGTTGGCGCCCAGGCGGCTCTTGTTCTCGGTGCCGTCCAGGTCGATCAGGGTCTTGTCGAGAAACGCCTGCTCGGAGGCGTCCAGGCCGAGCACGGCTTCGCTGATCTCGGTGTTGATGTGCTCGACGGCCTTCAGCACGCCCTTGCCGAGGTATCTGCCCTTGTCGCCGTCGCGCAGCTCGATGGCCTCGCGCGAGCCGGTGGACGCGCCCGACGGCACGGCCGCGCGGCCCATCACGCCCGACTCCAGCAGCACGTCGCATTCGACGGTGGGGTTGCCGCGGCTGTCGAGGATCTCTCGGCCGACGATGTCAACGATGGCGCTCATTCAATGTCTCCAGGGAAGTGAAAAATTCGGTCGGCCGTGAGTGTGCCAAGAGGGCGTTACCGCGTCACAACATTCGTGTGGGTCAGACCCCGTCGATCAGGACCATGCGCATCACGGCAGCACCCTCGCGCGCCTGGCGGGCGCGGGTGTACTCGGCGGAGTCGTAGAAGGCCTGCGCGGCCTCGTGCGACGGGAACTTGAGCAGGACCACGCGCTCGGGCGTCCAGTCGCCCTCTAGCACGGTCACCGCGCCGCCGCGCACGCAGACCTCGGCGCCATGCGCCTGCATGGCGAGGCTCGAGAACTTGCGGTAGTCCTCGTACTGGGTCGGGTTGGTGACGGTGACGTTGGCGAGGATGTAGGCGCTGGGCATGGCGGCTCGGGCTATCGAACGGGATCAGCAGGAGAAATCATTCTCCAGCAGCGGCTGCTGCTTGACGACGCGATCCAGCGCCACGAGCTGCTCCAGCAGGGTGCGCATGTGCTTGAGCGGTACGGCGTTCGGGCCGTCGCTGAAGGCTTCGGCCGGGTTGGGGTGGGTCTCCATGAAGAGCCCCGCCACGCCCACGCCCACGCCGGCGCGGGCCAGCACCGGCACCATCTCGCGCGCGCCGCCGCTGGTCGTGCCCTGGCCGCCGGGCTTCTGCACCGAGTGGGTCACGTCGAACACCACCGGCGCGCCGGAGTTGCGCATCTCGGCCAGGCTCGTCATGTCGGCCACGAGGTTGTTGTAGCCGAAGCTCACGCCGCGTTCGCAGGCCAGGAAGCGGTCTTCGGTCAGGCCTACTTCACGCGCGGCGGCACGGGCCTTGTCGATGACGTTCTTCATGTCCCAGGGCGCGAGGAACTGGCCCTTCTTGATGTTCACCGGCTTGCCGCTCTGGGCGACGGCACGGATGAAGTCGGTCTGGCGGCACAGGAAGGCCGGCGTCTGCAGCACGTCCACGACGGCCGCCACGTCGGCGACCTGGCTCGTGTCGTGCACGTCGGTCAACACCGGCAGGCCGGTCTGGCGGCGCACCTCGTCGAGGATCTTCAGGCCGGCGTCCATGCCGACACCGCGTTTGGACGTGCCGGACGACCGATTGGCCTTGTCGAACGAGCCTTTGAAGATCAGCGCGATGCCGAGCGCGCCGCAGGCTTCCTTGAGCAGGCCGGCGACGTCGAGCGACATCTGCAGGCTCTCGATCGAGCAGGTGCCGGCAATCAGGAAGAAGGGGCGGTCGAGGCCGACGGGGTAGCCGCAGAGTTCCATGTCAGTGGCCTTGATGTTTGTGGTTCAGCGCGGCCTTGATGAAGGCGGTGAACAGCGGGTGGCCCCCCCAGGGCGTCGACTTGAACTCGGGGTGGAACTGCACGCCCACGAACCACGGGTGCACCTCGCGCGGCAGTTCGACCATCTCAGTCAGCTTCTCGCGCTGGGTGATGGCCGAGATGACGAGGCCGGCCTTCTGCAGGCGGTCGAGGTAGTGCTCGTTGGCTTCGTAGCGGTGGCGGTGACGTTCGTTCACGACCGGGCCGTAGATGTCATGCGCCAGCGTGCCGGGCTTGACGTCGGAGCTCTGGGCGCCCAGGCGCATCGTGCCGCCGAGGTCGGAGTTGGCGTCGCGCTTCTGGATGCTCCCGTCGGCGTCCTGCCATTCGTCGATCAGGGCGATGACGGGGTGGGGCGTGGCGGGGTCGAACTCGGTGGAATTGGCGCCATCCAGCCCGGCCATGTGGCGGGCGTACTCGATGGTGGCCACCTGCATGCCCAGGCAGATGCCGAGGTAGGGCAGCTTGTGCTCGCGGGCGTACTGCGCCGCGAGGATCTTGCCTTCCACGCCGCGCTTGCCGAAGCCGCCGGGCACGAGGATGGCGTCGTACTGGGACAGGCTGCCCACCGTCTCCGGCGTCAGCGTTTCACTGTCGACGTACTCGATCTTGACGCCGGCATGGTTGTGGATGCCGGCATGGCGCAGCGCTTCGTTGAGCGACTTGTACGAATCCGACAGGTCGGTGTACTTGCCGCACATGGCGATCGTGACCTGCTCCTTGGGGTTCTCGACTTCGTAGACGAGGTTGTCCCAGCGCTTGAGGTCGGTGCTCTTGGTGTTGAGCTGGAGCTTGGTGCAGATGAGCTGGTCCAAGCCCTGTTCATGCAGCACGCGCGGCACCTTGTAGATGGTGTTGACGTCCCACATCGAGATCACGCCGTACTCGGGCACGTTCGTGAAGAGGGAGATCTTTTCGCGCTCGTCATCGGGGATGCGGCGGTCGGCGCGGCACAGCAGCGCGTCGGGCTGGATGCCGATCTCGCGCAGCTTCTGCACGGTGTGCTGCGTGGGCTTGGTCTTGAGTTCGCCGGCTGCGGCGATCCAGGGCACGTAGGTCAGGTGCACGAACGCGGTGTTCGTGGGGCCGGCGCGCAGGCTCATCTGACGCACCGCCTCCAGGAAGGGCAGGGACTCGATGTCGCCCACCGTGCCGCCGATTTCCACGATCGCCACGTCGACGCCCTCGGCGCCGCGCTTGATGTATTCCTGGATCTCGTTGGTGATGTGCGGGATGACCTGCACGGTCTTGCCGAGGTAGTCGCCGCGGCGTTCCTTCTCCAGGACCGTCTTGTAGATCTGGCCGGTGGTGAAGTTGTTGGCCTTCTTCATCCGCGTCGTGATGAAGCGCTCGTAGTGGCCCAGGTCCAGGTCGGTCTCGGCGCCGTCGTCGGTGACGAACACTTCGCCGTGCTGGAAGGGCGACATCGTGCCGGGGTCGACGTTGATGTACGGGTCCAGCTTGATGAGGGTGACTTTGAGGCCGCGCGATTCGAGGATGGCAGCCAGGGAGGCCGACGCGATGCCCTTGCCCAAGGAGGACACCACACCGCCGGTGACGAAGACGTATTTGGTCATGTCTTGCAGCAGGCCAGAACAGCCTGCTGTGGTGGGAAATTCTGATTGTAGATGTTGTGCCCCTCGTCCGGCCCCGCCGCGCTGAACGCCGGCTTGGGGCGGCCCGGCGCTCGGCCCGCAGTCAGCCCAAGAGTTCCATGACGAGGGCGGCCGTCGCTTCGGGTTTCTCGAAGGGAAACAGGTGACTGCCTTCCATCCAGCGCCAGCGCTCGCCGGCCAGCTTCATGGACGCCGCCACGCCACCCTGGCGCAGCTCGACCGACTCGGTGCCCGCGATGAAGCCCACCGGGCACTGCGGCGGGCGCAGGCGCAGCAGCAGCGGCAGGTGGTGGGGCAGGGTGCGGTAGATCTGGGCCTCCACCTCGCGGTGAAAGCGCAGGCGCACTTGGCCGTCGGTCTCTTCGAAGCCGGCGGCCACGTAGTCGTCCAGCACGCGCGGGTCCCAGCGGGCGAAGGCCTTCTTGGCGGCGAAATGGGCGCGCACCGCGGCACGATCCGGCCAGAGGTGGCGGCGCTCCCGGGCGATGCGCGAGGGCGGGTAGCGGTTCATCAGCCCGGTCGTCTTGGCCACGGCCACGCCGGCAGCGCGCAGTCCGGCAATGACGGGTGAATCGAGCATCACGAGTCGATCGACCAGGTCCGGTCGCCGGCAGGCGGCCATCAGGCTCAGCATGCCGCCGAGCGAATGGCCTACCAGCGCGACCGGGCCGTCAGGGCGCACCTCGTGCTCGACGAAGTGCAGCAGTTGGTCGCGCAGCCGGCGCCAGTCCGGCGTCACGGGGAACTGCGGGTCATGGCCGAAGCGATCCAGCGCCTCGACCCGCCAGCCGGCGGCGCGCCAGTGCTCGAACAGCAGCCGGTAGCAGCCCGCAGGGAAGCTGTTGGCGTGGCTGAAGACGAGGGTCTTCACGCGCTCAGCCCCTGGCCAGGGCCTTGAGCTTGTACAGCGCCTCCAGCGCCTCGCGCGGGGACAGCGCGTCGGGGTCGACCTGGTCCAGCGCCTGCAGCAGCTCGCTCGGCTCGGGCAGGGGCGGCGGTGCGGGCGGCGCGGCGAACAAGTCGAACTGGTCGTCGGCCGCGTTGGAGCGGGCTTCGAGCGCCTCCAGCGTCGCGCGTGCCTGGCGCACCAGGCTCGCGGGCATCCCGGCCAGCTTGGCCACCTGCACGCCGTAGCTGCGGCTGGCCGGGCCGGGCTGCAGCTCATGCAAGAAGACGATGTCCTCGCCGCTCTCCACGGCCGACACGTGCCAGTTCTGCGCCATCGGGTGCTTGGCCGGGAACTCGGTCAGCTCGAAGTAGTGCGTGGCGAACAGCGTGAAGGCGCGGGTCTTGTCGTGCAGGTGGGTCGCGATGGCCGAGGCCAGCGCCAGGCCGTCGAAGGTGGACGTGCCCCGGCCGATCTCGTCCATCAGCACCAGCGACTGCTCGGTCGCCGAGTGCAGGATGGCCGCGCCCTCGGTCATCTCCAGCATGAAGGTGGACTGCGCATTGGCGAGGTCGTCGGCGGCGCCGATGCGGGTGTGGATCGCATCCATCGGCCCGAGCCGGCAGCTCGTGGCCGGCACGTAGGAGCCGATGGCGGCCAGCAGCGCGATCAGCGCCACCTGCCGCATGAAGGTGCTCTTGCCGCCCATGTTCGGGCCGGTGATGACGAGCATGCGGGTGCGGGCATCGAGCCGGCAATCGTTGGGCATGAACTCCGCGCCGCCCGTCTCGGCCAGGCGCGCCTGCACGACCGGGTGCCGGCCGGCCTCGATCTCCAGGCAGGGGTGGGGCACGAACTCCGGGCAGCACCAGCCCAGCGTCGCCGCCCGTTCCGCCAGTGCGGCCAGGGCATCGAGCCCGGCCAGTGTGCGGCCCAGCGCCGTGAGCGGCTCCAGCCGCGTGATCAGCGCGTCGATGACCTGCTCGTACAGCAGCTTCTCCCGCGACAGGGCGCGCTCCTGGGCGGACAGGGCCTTGTCCTCGAAGGCCTTCAGCTCGGGCGTGATGTAGCGCTCGGCGTTCTTCAGGGTCTGGCGGCGCTGGTAGTCCAGCGGCACCTTGTCGACCTGGCCCTGGGTGACCTCGATGTAGAAGCCATGCACCCGGTTGAACTGCACCCGCAGGTTGGCAATGCCGGTGCGGGCGCGCTCGCGGGTTTCGAGGTCGAGCAGGAAGCCGTCGCAGTTCTGCTGGATGCCGCGCAGCTCGTCCAGCTCGGCATCGAAGCCGTCGGCGATGACGCCGCCGTCGCGCGGCAGCAGCGCAGGCTCGGCGGAGATGGCGCGCTCCAGCAGCTCCAGCACGTCAGCCGGCGGGTGCAGCGCCGCGTCCTGCAGCACAGCGGGCGTGGCCGCGCGCAGGGCCGGCAGCGCCTGCAGCGTGGCACGCAGGCCGGTCAGCTCGCGTGGGCGCACCTGGCGCAACGCGATGCGCGCGGCAATGCGCTCGACGTCGCTCACCGACTTCAACGCTTCGCGCAGCCGCTCGAAGCCCTCGGCCTGCAGTGCGGCGATGGCCGCGTGCCGGGCGATGGCCTCGCGGCGGTCGCGCTTGGGGTGCAGCAGCCAGTGGCGCAGCATGCGGCTGCCCATGCCGGACTTGCAGGTGTCGAGCAGGGAAAACAGCGTCGGGCTCGATTCACCGCGCAGCGTCTGCGTGAGTTCGAGGTTGCGCTGGGTGGCGGGTGGCAGGTCGAGCAGGTCGCTGGCCCGCTGCACCCGCAGCGAGCGCACGTGGGCGAGGGCGCGGCCTTGCGTGTGCTCGGCAAACGCCAGCAGCGCGCTGGACGCGGCATGGGCCAGCGTCAGCTCGTGCGCGTTGAAGCCCTGCAGGTTGGTCACGCCGAGCTGGTCGCAGAGCTTGCGCTGGCCGAGCGTCGCATCGAACTGCCAGCTCGGGCGGTTCGTGACCGGGAATCGGGCCCGCATGACGCCGGCCGGCTGCTGCTCGCGGTCGACCAGAATCTCGGCGGGCATCAGCCGCGCGAGCCAGCTGGGAAGCTCGACATCGCTGCATTCCGCCAGGCCGATCTCGCCCTGCGTGAGCGACAGCCAGGCCAGCCCGTGGCGGCGGCCGTGGCCGCTGATGCTGAGCAGCACGGCGTCCTGCTTGTCCGCGAGCAACTCGGTGTCGGTGATCGTGCCCGGCGTGACGACCCGCACGACCTTGCGCTCGACCGGCCCCTTGCCGGCACCCACCTCGCCGACCTGTTCGGCAATCGCGACCGCCTCGCCGAGCTTGATCAGCTTGGCGAGGTAGCTCTCCAGCGCATGCACCGGCACGCCCGCCATCACGACCGGCTGGCCGGCGCTCTGGCCACGCTGGGTCAGCGTGATGTCCAGCAGCGCATGGCACTTGCGGGCGTCGTCGTAGAACACCTCGTAGAAGTCGCCCATCCGGTACAGCAGGAGCGTGTCCGGGAAGTCGGCCTTCAGACCCAAGTACTGGGCCATCATGGGCGTGTGGGCGGCGAGGTCGGGAGCGGCAGCGTCTTTCATCGGGGCGCGCATTATCTGGCGCGCCAAAAGCAAAAGGCCCGCGAGGCGGGCCTTTCGTCGGCATCGGCGCGGCGTGGCGCCGCGCGGAGATCAGTCTTCAGCCTTGAAGACCAGCTTGACTTCGTGGGTCTGGGGGGCGCCGGTGCCTTCGAACTTCCACTGGCTCAGGGCTTCGGTGGCGGCGCGGTCGAAGATGCGCTTGGGTTCGGCTTCCACGACTTCGACGGAAGAAACCTTGCCGTCACCGGCGATGGCGATCTTGGCGCGGACGCTGCCCGACGTGATGTTCTTCTTGACGGCTTCGCCGGGGTACTCAGGGGCAACCTTCTTCAGGACCTTGGCATCAGCATGAGCCAGCGAAGCAACGGCGACGAGGGCGAGGGCGACAGCGGAGCGAACGAACATCTGGATCTTTCGAGCGGGTTGACGTGGTGAAAACGGCGACTTGTGATCGCGGTGCAAGGCGGATTCTGTCTGGCCTTCCCCCCGTGGATAAGGGGTGGAGCCGTGCAGATGTCACGACGCGATCTTCGGGTTAGCCCGTAGGTCAGCCCGCTGCGACATTCATCACGGCCCAGACGCAGAAAAGCCCTCGCAAGGAGGGCTTTCTCGATCGATCGACGACGGGCGCTCGGGTGTCAGACCGGGGCTTCGCCGCCTTCGTCCTTCTTGATGCGCACCGGGGCGCGCTTCTTCGGAGCGGCCGGCGCGGCGGCGGCTTCGGTGGCCGGCGCGGCGGCGGGTGTGGCGACGTCTTCTTCCTTGATGACGCGGGTGTAGGGCGACAGCATGGTCACCAGCGGCGCGTAGATGCGCGGCGTGCCGGCGACGACTTCGCGCTGGTGCAGGAAGTCGGCCTCGCCGGTGAAGTTGCCCACCAGGCCGCCCGCCTCGGTCACGATCAGCGAGCCGGCGGCCACGTCCCAGGGCTGCAGGCCGGTCTCGAAGAAGGCGTCGTAATAGCCCGCGGCCACGTAGCAGAGGTCCAGTGCGGCGGCGCCCGGGCGGCGCAGGCCGGCGCAGTGCTGCATGACTTCCTCGAACATCTTCACGTAGCGCTTGAAGTTGTCGCCCCGGCGGAAGGGGAAGCCGGTGCCGATCAGGGCGTCGCTCATGCGGGTGCGCTTGGACACGCGCAGGCGGCGGTCGTTCAGGAAGGCGCCGCGGCCCTTGGTGGCGTAGAAGAGGTCGTTGCGGGTCGGGTCGTAGACGACGGCCTGCTGCACGACGCCGCGGTGGGCCAGCGCGATGGACACGCAGTATACCGGCAGGCCGTGGATGAAGTTGGTGGTGCCGTCCAGCGGATCGATGATCCAGACGTATTCGGAATGCTTGGCGCCGTGGGTGCGGCCCGACTCTTCAGCGAGGATGCCGTGGTCCGGGTAGGCGCCCAGCAGCGTCTCGATGATCACCCCTTCTGCGGCGTGGTCGACTTCGGTGACGAAGTCGTTCGGGCTCTTGGTGTTGATGCGAAGAGCTTCGAGGTCCAGCGAGGCGCGGTTGATGATGGCGCCGGCCGCACGCGCCGCCTTGATGGCGACATTGAGCATGGGATGGAGAGACGTTTGCTGCATGCAGGCACTCGCTGGAAAGAAGGGGCTGACAGGGGGAAAGAGCGACGGGGCGGCAGGGCCAGCCCCGGATAATCGCGCGATTCTAGCCGCAGACTCCGTACAAACCCGTGGAATCCACACGCTTCATCCTCATCAACACCAGCCACGCCGGCAACGTCGGCGCAACGGCCCGCGCGATGAAGGTGATGGGCTTCGGCGACCTGGTGCTGGTCGCGCCGCGCTTTGCCGACGTGCTCTGCCACGAGGAGGCCATCGCCATGGCCAGCGGCGCGGCGGACATCCTGGCCCGGGCCCGCGTCGTGCCGACGCTGGCCGAGGCCCTCGACGGTGTGGACTACGTCTGCGCCACCGCCATGACGCCGCGGGACTTCGGCCCACCCACGCACGAGCCCCGGCCGCTGTTCGCAGAGCTCGCCGCCCGTGAGGCGCCGCCGCGCCTGGCCCTGGTTTTCGGCTCCGAGCGCTACGGCATGAGCAACGAGGACGTCTACCGCTGCCACGCCGTGCTCAGCATCCCGACGCACCCAGCCTACGGCTCGCTCAACCTCTCCCAGGCGGTCCAGCTGCTCGCCTACGAACTGCGCCAGGCCCTGGGGGGCTTTGCAGTGCAGGCCCGCACCCCGGACCCGCAGCGCGCCGATGCGCAGGCGGTGCAAGGCCTGCTCGACCACCTGCAGGCGGCGCTGATCGACATCGGCTACCTGGACCCCGCCGCACCCAGGAAGCTGATGCCGCGCCTGAACCAGCTCTTCAACCGGGCGGACCTCACGGCCGAGGAAGTCCACATCCTGCGCGGCATTGCCCGCCAGATGCAGAAGACCGCACCGGCAGCAGGCTCAAACTAGCGCCTCCTACACTGGCGCGCCTTTCTACTCGGGACAGCCCATGTTCCAGCGCCTGCGCGAAGACGTCGCCCTCATCCTCGAACGCGACCCGGCCGCCAGGTCGACGTGGGAGGTGCTGACCTGTTACCCGGGTCTGCATGCGCTGATGCTTCACCGTCGCGCCCACTGGCTGTGGCGCCACGGCTTCAAGTGGCTGGCGCGCTGGGTGTCGCACTGGAGCCGCTTCCTGACGGGCATCGAGATTCATCCTGGCGCCCGCATCGGCCGCAAGGTGTTCATCGACCACGGCATGGGCATCGTCATCGGCGAGATGGCCGAGATCGGCGAGGGTTGCACCCTCTACCAGGGCGTGACGCTCGGCGGCACCTCGCTCGTGAAGGGCGCCAAGCGTCATCCGACCTTGGGCCCGGGGGTCATCGTCGGGGCCAATGCCTCGGTGCTGGGCGGGTTCACGGTGGGAGCCGGCGCGCGCATCGGCTCCGGAGCGGTCGTGACCAAGCCGGTGCCTGCCGGCGCCACGGCCGTGGGCAATCCGGCGCGCATCATCGAGGCCGCGAGCGACCAGGCGCGTGAGGAAGCCGCCGCCCGCATGGGCTTTTCGGCCTACGGGGTCACGCAGGGCGATGACCCGGTGGCCCTGGCCCTGCGGGGGCTGATCGACAGCGCCTCGACACAGGATCGCCAGATCGCGCTGCTCTGGAGCGCGGTCTGCAAGCTGTCGGCCGAACTGGGGCGGCCGGTCGGGGACTGCGTGCCGCCGGATGCCCAGCGCGACGAAGCCTTCGACGCTGCGGAGATCAGCCGCCTCGTGAAGTGAAATATCGGCGCCCAGCGCGCCCGCCGACGGCCTCAGAATGAAGGCCCCGGGCCGTGGTGCCCGCCCTCCCAGATTGCCTGCCTTGCTTGTGAGCACGTCCGGACTGTGGCTTTCGTGGTGTCGGCACCTCGTGCTGGGCGTGGCCCTGGCAGGGCTGGCGGCGGTGTCCGGCGCGGCCGAGAGGCGCTGGTCGAGTCTTGCGGACATCACCTTCCAGCACCTCGGTCAGCCGCAGGGCCTGCCCACGGCGATTGCCACGGCCATGGCGGAGGACGGCCAAGGCTTCCTGTGGGTGGGCACCCTCGGCGGCCTGGCGCGCTGGGACGGCTACCGGTTCAGGGTCTACAAGGCCGATCCGCAGCGGCCGGGCGCGCTGCCGGACAACTACGTGCAGTCCCTGCATGGCGACAGCACCGGCCGGCTCTGGGTCGGGACGAGCGCCGCCGGGCTCTTGTGGCATGACGCCGCCACGGACCGCTTCGTGCCGGTGCCGGTGGGCGGCGCTACCGGCCTGAGCCATGTCAGCGTGCGCCAGATCGTCGATGACGGTGCCGGTGGCCTGTGGGTGGTGACGGACGGCGGGCTGGATCATCTGGACCCGGCCAGCGGCCGCATCGAGCGGGCCAGCGCGCCAGGCGGCTGGGCCGAGGCGGCAGGGCCGCAGGTCTGGGCCGTGCTGCGCGATCGGCGGGGCCAGCTCTGGCTCGGCACCCAGGCCGGCCTGTTCCGCCGTGCCGGGCCTGGCGCCGCGCTCCAGCCGGTGCTGCTGGTGCCCGGGCGGACCTTGCAGCCGCAAGCCTTGGCGCAGGACAGCCGCGGCCAGATCTGGGTCGGCACCTTGCACGAGGGGGTCTTCGTGCTCGGCAACGAGGGCGACGCCGTTGCCGAGGAGTTGCGCGAGAGCGGCGTCGCCGAAAAGGACGATCTGCTGCTGAACAACCAGATCTCCAGCCTGCTGGAAGTGCAGCCCGGCGAGATGTGGGTGGCCACGCTGGGGCAGGGCGGGGTGGCGGTCGATACGCTGCGCCGCGAGACCCGCCGCATCCGGCACGTGCCGGCCTGGCCGGTCAGCCTGGCTGACAACGCGCTGCGCTCGCTCTACCGGGATCGGGCGGGCCTGGTGTGGGTGGCGTCCAACCGCGGGCTGAGCCGCTACGACCCGCGCCAGGGCGGGGTGCTGACCCGGCTCGGCGCCAGCACCGACATCGCCGCAGCGCTCGATTCGCGCTTCATCAGCACCGAGATCAGCTGGATCCTGCCGATGCCCGACGGGCGCCTCTGGCTGGCCACCCACAAGAGCGGTGTCGACATCCTGGACGCGACCGGTGCCCGCGTGAGCGGCCTGCGCCCGGACCCGAGCCGGCCGGAGTCCGCGCTGCCGCCCGACATCGTGCTGGGCATGGCGCGGGTCGACGACGGCAGCGTGTTCATCGCGACCAAGCGCGGGCTGTACCGCGCCGATGCCGCAGGCCAGCGGGTCAGCCGGGTGCGACTGGCGGGGCGTGACGCGGCCGCCTCGACCTGGGCGCTGCTCGTCGACGGCGACACGCTCTGGATCGGCGGCCAGTTCGATGGCCTGTGGCGCCTCGATCTGGGCAGCGGGCGCAGCACGCGGGTCACGCTGGCAGCCCCGGGCCTGACCGACCAACGCATCATGGTGATGCTGCGCGGAGGGGGGGGTGAGCTTTGGATCGGGACGCGCAACGGGCTCAACCGCGTCGACCCGGTCAGCCTAACCGTCGTGCAGTACCCGGCAGCGCCCGGTTCGGCCCGGGGGCTCTCGGCAGGCTTCGTCACCTCGCTCATGACGGATGCGCAAGGTCGGCTGTGGGTCGGGACCTTCGGCGGCGGCATCGACGTGCTGCCGGCCTCGGGCGAGGGCGGGGCGGTGCAACGCATCGGCACCGGGCAGGGCCTGCCGGATGCGACCGTGAACGCCTTGCTGCAGGACTTTCAGGGGCATGTCTGGGCCAGCACCGATGACGGTCTGGCGCGCATCGATCCCCGTCAGTTGACGGCCCGTGCGCTGCGTCGGGCGGAAGGGGTGGTCTTCCCAACTTACTGGACCGGCTCGGCGGCGCGCACCGAGCGCGGCGAACTGCTGTTCGGCGGCGCTGGTGGCATGACGGTCGTCCAGCCGGAGCGTCTGCAGACCTGGGGCTACGCGCCGCGGGTCCTGCTGGTGGATGTGCAGGTGGGCGGGCGTGCCATGCCGGTCGTGCCCGGGCCTGCGGCGGCGCTCACCGTGCCGGCCGACGCCAACAGCCTGGCGGTGGAGTTCTCATCCAGCGACTTCTCCGCACCGGAGCGCAACCGGTATGCCTACAAGCTGGAAGGGTTCGACAGCGACTGGCTGGCCGCCGATGCGGCGCACCGGCTCGTGGCTTACACGAACCTGCCGCCCGGGCGCTACACGCTACGCCTGCGGGCGTCCAACCGCGACGGCCAATGGGGCGAGCACGACCTGGCGTTGCCGGTGCAGGTCCTGCCTGCCTGGCACCAGACGTGGTGGTTCCGCAGCGCGGTCGCCGTGGGCCTCGGGCTGGTGCTGCTGGGCGCCGTGACGGGTCGGACGCGATGGCTGCGGCATCGGCAAATGGCGCTTGAACAGAAGGTCAGGGAGCGCACCGCGGAACTGCAGGCGCTGCACCAGGCGCTGGAAGAAAAATCCGAGCAATTGGCCCTGAGCAGTGTCACCGACCCCCTCACTGGCCTGCACAACCGGCGCTTCCTGAGTGAGCACATCGAGCAGGATCTGGCTGCCAGTCTGCGGCGATCGCAGGAGACCCTGGCCGCGGGCGGCCAGCCGCTGGACACCGACAACGTCTTCCTGCTGCTCGACATCGACGGCTTCAAGCGCATCAACGACTGCCACGGCCACGCCGCCGGCGATGCCGTGCTGGTCCAGTTCGGTGCGCGCCTGCGGTCGGTGCTGCGCGAGTCGGATTACCTCGTGCGCTGGGGCGGCGAGGAGTTCCTCGCGGTGGCGCGCGACACCGATCGCCAGCGCGCCGAGGAACTCGCCGAGCGCATGCGCACCGTGATCGGCAGCACGCCCTTCGTGCTGGAGGACGGTGCGCAGATCGACGTGAGCTGCTCCGTGGGTTTCGCCAGCATGCCGTTCGATCCGGACCGACCGCTGGACCGCGGCTGGCAGCATGTGGTGAACCTGGCCGACCTGGGTCTGTACGCGGCCAAACGCTCCGGTCGAGACGCCTGGGTCGGCGTCCACGCCGCGTCAGGCCGTGGCGCCGGCGGGCAGCGGGTGGTGGGTGGATTCGGGCTCAGCAGCAGCCGTTCAATCGAGGCGGTGGTGGCCGCCGTCGGCCACGCACCGGAGGAACCCGGCGAACTGATCGATCAGCCCTGAGCCGGTCGCTGGGCGCTTTTCGGCCGGAAGGCCTTGCACACCTCGTCCCGGGTTTCGAGGTAGGGGCCGCCGATCAGGTCGATGCAGTAGGGCACGGCCGCAAAGATGCCACTCGCCTTCTCATGCCCGGCCAGGGTCTCGGCAATCGCCTTCGGCTGGCCCGGCAGGTTGATGATGAGCGCCCGGCCGCGGATCACGGCGACCTGGCGCGACAGGATGGCCGTCGGCACGAAGTGCAGCGAGATCTGGCGCATCTGCTCGCCGAAGCCGGGCATCACGCGGTCGGCGACCGCCAGCGTGGCTTCGGGCGTCACGTCGCGCGGGGCCGGGCCGGTGCCGCCGGTGGTGAGCACGAGGTCGCAGCGCTCGGCATCCACGAGTTCGATCAGCGCGGCCGAAATGCCGGCCTGCTCGTCCGGGATCAGGCGCGGCACGAATTCGACGGGGTTGAGCAGGGCGGCGGTGAGCCAGTCCTTCAGCGCCGGCAGCCCCTTGTCCTCGTAGACGCCGGTGGACGCGCGGTCGCTGATGGAGACGATGCCGATGCGAACGGGCTCACTCATCGGACGCCACCTCGGCAGCCTTGATGAACTGGAACAGCTCGCGGAAGGCGCGGCCGCTGCGCTTCTCAGGCACATTCGCGGCGTCCTTGCGGGCGGCGCGCACGAGGCTGCGCAGTTGCTGGATGTCGACGTCGACGTGAGCCGCCAGGAAGGCCTGCAGGGCGTCGTCGCTGGCGAGCAGCTCTTCGCGCCAGCGCTCGGACTGGTGCAGGCGCAGGCTGTCCTGGGCGTGCCCGAGCTTGAAGGCCGCCACGGCCTCGCGCACCGGTTCCGGGTCGATCTTGCGCATCAGCTTGCCGATGTACTGCATCTGCCGGCGGCGGCCTTCGAAATTGGTGATCTTCTTGGCCGCCTTGAGCGCGTCCACCAGGATCTCCGGCAGCGCCAGCGGCGCCCAGCGGCTCTCCGGCAGGGCCAGCAGCTCCTCGCCCAGCTTCTGCAGCGCGGTCATGTCGCGCTTCATCTGGGACTTGCTGGGGCGGTCGAAGCCGTCGTCGTCTTCGAGTTCTGGGATGTCTTCTTGCATCGGGATGGCTTTGGGCGCGGGCCTATCATTGTCGCCCACTCGATTTCGCCCTGCGTCGGCCCCGGCCGGCGCCTCGTTCATGTCCCAAGCCCAAGACGGTTTCGCCTACAGCCCCGCGCAGTTCCAGCAGTGGATCGAAGACGCCCTCACCGAGGCCCGCAAGCTGGGTGCCAGCGACGCCGGCGCCGAAGTCTCCGAAGGCTGCGGCCTGTCGGTCTCCGCACGGCTCGGCAAGCTGGAGAACGTGGAGCGCAACCGCGACAAGTCGCTCGGCATCTCGGTCTATCTCGGCAAGCGGCGCGGCAACGCGAGCACGTCGGACTTTTCCCCCCAGGCCATCCGCGACACCGTGCGCGCCGCCTACGACATCGCCCGCTTCACGGCGGAGGACGACTTCGCCGGCCTGCCCGACGAAGCCGACCTCGCGCTCGACTCGGCCCAGCGCCCCGATCTCGACCTGTTCCACCCCTGGACCATCGATGCGGCGCAGGCGGCCGACATCGCGCTGCGTTGCGAGGCGGCCGCGCTCAGCGTGGACAAGCGCATCACCAACAGCGAAGGCGCGGCCGTGTCGGCCCAGCAGTCCCACTTCTGGATGGGCAACACGCGAGGCTTTCGCGGTGGCTATGCCAGTTCACGCCACTCACTGTCGGTGGCACCCATCGCCGGCCGTGGCAACGACATGCAGCGCGACGCCTGGTACAGCTCCATGCGGGACGCCGCCGAGCTGGCCTCGCCGGAAGCCGTCGGGCGCTACGCCGCCGAACGGGCGCTCTCGCGCCTGAAGGCGCGCAAGGCCGCGACGGCCGAGGTGCCGGTGCTGTTCGAAAGCACCGTGGCCATCGGCCTGCTGGGCGCCCTGGTGCAGGCCACGAGCGGCGGTGCGCTGTACCGCCGCACGAGCTTCCTGCTCGACAGCCTCGGCCAGCCGGTCACGGCGTCGCACATCGACATCGTCGAAGACCCGCACGTGCTCAAGGGCAAGGGCAGCTCGCCCTTCGACGACGAAGGCGTGGCCACACGGGCTCGCTCGGTGGTGGAGGGCGGCGTGCTGCAGGGGTACTTCCTGTCCAGCTACTCGGCCCGCAAGCTCGGCATGAAGACGACCGGCCACGCCGGCGGCTCGCACAACCTGCGCATGACCAGCCGTGCCACGGCGCCCGGTGACGACCTCGCCACGATGATCCGCCGCCTCGGCCGCGGGCTCCTCGTGACGGAGCTGATGGGGCAGGGCGTCAACTACGTGACCGGCGACTACTCCCGTGGCGCCAGCGGCTACTGGGTCGAGAACGGCGAGATCGCCTACCCGGTTCATGAAGTGACCATTGCCGGCAACCTGAAGGACATGCTGCGCAACATCGTGGGCATCGGGGCGGACGAATACAGCATGGGCACCAAGACCATCGGCTCGGTGCTCGTGACCGGCATGAAGCTCGCGGGCAACTGACTATCATCCGCCGACGCGCCCGGCGCACGATTCCAGGAGACAAGCAGATGACCTTTCGCCCCCTCAAGCCCCTCGTGATGGCCGCCCTGGTGGCGGTGGCCGGTGTGGCCCAGGCCGCCGACATCAGGCTCGGCGTGGCCGAAGCCCTGTCGGGCGGCGCGGCGCAGTACGGCCAGAGCATCCGCGCGGGCTTCCAGCTCGCCGCTGAGGAAATCAATGCGGCGGGCGGCATCAACGGCAACAAGCTGGTGCTGGTGATCGAGGACGAGCAGGGCAAGAAGGAAGAGGCGATCAACGCCTTCAAGAAGCTCATCTTCCAGGACAAGGTGCTGATGATCTTCGGCCCGACGCTGTCCAACTCGGCGCAGGCCGCTGACCCGATCGCGCAGGCGGCCAAGGTGGTGGTGTTCGGTACGTCCAACACCGCCGACGGCATCACGTCCATCGGCGACCACGTCTTCCGCAACTCGGTCACCGAGGCCGACGTGCTGCCGGTCACGCTGTCCACGGCGGTCAAGAAGCTCGGCCTCAAGAAGGTCGCCGTGCTCTACGGCAACGACGACGTCTTCACCAAGAGCGGCTACGACAACTTCAAGAAGGCGCTGGACGCCCAGAAGATCGCGGTCACCACCACCGAGACCTTTGCCAAGGGTGACGTGGACTTCAAAGCCCAGCTCACCAAGATCAAGGCGACCAACCCCGACGCCCTGGTGCTGTCCGCGCTGATCGCCGAAGGCGCCCCGATCATGGTGCAGGCCCGCCAGCTCGGCTTGAATGTGCCGGTGATCGGCGGCAACGGCATGAACTCGGTCAAGGTGTTCGAGCTGGCCAAGGGCGCGTCCGACGGCCTGTGGATCGGCAGCCCGTGGTCCATCGAGAACCAGACGAAGGAGAACGGCTCCTTCATCGTCGCCTTCACGCAGAAGTACAAGTCCGCACCTGACCAGTTCGCGGCCCAGGCCTACGACGCGATGTACATCACCGCCCAGGCGCTCAAGAAGGTCAAGCTCAGCGGCGATCTCGCCAAGGACCGTGCGGCGCTGCGCAATGCGCTGCCGGACGTGAAGTGGACCGGCGCCACCGGCCCCCTCGCATTCCGCCGCGCGACGGACAAGGCCGGCAACCCGGCCGGCTACGACGCCGCGCAGGAGGCCATCGTCAGCGTGACCAAGAACGGCCGCTACGCCATCGAGAAGTAAGCCGCCCCTCGACTGAACGGCCCGCGGCATCCGGCGCGGGCCGCCTTGTTTCCGGACCCTGCACGTGCTCGAACAGCAGCTTTTCAATGCCTTGTCGCTGGGCAGCGTCTACGCGCTGTTCGCGCTCGGCTTCACGCTGGTGTTCGGCGTGCTCGGCGTGGTGAACCTGTCGCACGGCGCGGTGTTCATGGTGGGCGCCTATGCGGCGCTGCAGGCGGTGACGAAGCTGCACCTGCCGCTGGCCGGCGCGCTGGCGTTGGCCTTCCTGGCTTCGGGGCTGCTGGGCCTGCTCATCGACGCACTGGTCCTGCGGCCGCTGCGGGCCCGCAATGCGCCCCACCTGATCCCGATGATCGCGACCATCGGCCTGGCGATCGCGCTGAACAGCCTGGCGCAGGGCATCTTCGGCGCCGAGAACCTGCGCTTCCCGGCCGAGGTGCTGCCGCAGGACACCTTGAACGTCGCCGGATTGCACGTGACGGTGCTGGAGCTCGGCATCATCGCGCTGTCGTTCGGCCTGATGGCCGTGCTGCTGGTGGTGCTGCGCGGGACGCAGCTCGGGCGTGCGCTGCGGGCGATCGCGGAAAGCCCCAAGGCCGCGGCGCTGCTCGGCGTCAACGTGGGCGGCCTGTTCATGCTGACGAGCTTCTTCGCCGCGGGCCTCGGCGGGGTGGCGGGCGTGCTGATCGGGCTGTATTCGAATGCGCTCTTCCCGCTGATGGGCCAGCCCATCCTGCACAAGGGCATCGCGGTGATCATCCTTGGCGGCATGGGCGACATCCGCGGCGCGATGCTGGCGGGGCTGTTCCTGGGCTTTGCCGAGGTGCTGTCGGTGGCCTACATCGGGTCGACGATGCGGGATGCGGTCGCCTTCGGGCTTTTGTTCGCCGTGTTGCTGCTGCGCCCGAAGGGCCTGTTCGGCACCGTCAACGAGCGCAAGGTGTGACGGCGATGTCGGAAAGCTTCGACAGCTTCTGGGCCGTCTACAGCAACCTCGTGCTGACACTGGGCACGAACTCGCTGCTGGCGCTGTCCATCTACCTGACCCTCTCCTGCGGCATGCTGGCCATGGCCAACGCGGCCTTCATGGGCATCGGCGCCTATGCCGCCTCGCTGCTGACGATGAATGCCGGCGTGCCGTTCCCGGCCGCGCTGGCAGGGGGCATGGCCGCGCCGGCGATCGTCGCGCTGCTGATCGGCGGGCCGACGCTGCGCCTGTCGGGTGTGTACCTCGCGATGGCCACGCTGGCCTTCGGGGAGGTCGTGCGCATCTTCGTGCTGAACACCGAAAGCTGGACGGGTGGCGCGCTCGGCCTGAACGGCATCCCGCCGAACACGCAGTGGTGGCACGTGGCGCTGTCACTGGTGCTGGCCTGCGCGATGCTCGCAGCGCTGCGCCGTTCCAAGGTGGGCCGGGCCTTCGAGGCGATCAAGCTCGACGAGACGGCGGCCGGCCTCATGGGCATCGACGTCAATGCCCACAAGATGCTGGCTTTCGTTCTGGGGGCGATGCTGGCGGGCCTGGCCGGCGCGCTGAACGCGCACCTGACCTTCTTCATCGGCCCGAACGAATACGGCTTCGACCGCGGCGTCGAGATCCTGACGATGACCATCCTGGGCGGCATCAACGGCCTGATGGGCCCGATCTCCGGCGCGGTCATCCTGACGCTGCTGCCCGAACTGCTGCGCAGCCTGGCGGACTTCCGCAACGTCGTGAACGGCCTGATCCTGGTGGTCATCGTGTTGTTCCTGCCCCGTGGCCTGTGGGACCCGGCCCGCGTTCGCGCGTTGCTGGGCCGGCGGAGCGCCTGACGATGCTTCAGCTTCAGTCCGTGTCGCGCCACTTCGGCGGCCTGAAGGTGCTGCAGGACGTCAGCTTCGACGTGCCCACCGGCGGCATCTTCGGCCTCATCGGGCCGAACGGCGCCGGCAAGACGACGGTCGTCAACCTCGTGACCGGGCTGCTGCCCCCGACCTCGGGTGCCATCCTGTTCGATGGCGCCAGCCTCGTCGGCCGCAAGCCGCACCAGATCACCGCCGGCGGCATTGCGCGCACGTTCCAGAACATTCGCGTGTTCAAGGAAATGACGCTGCTGGAGAACGTCATCGTCGGCATGCACGGCGGCCTGGGCTACGGGCCGGCGGGGTGGTTGCTGCGCCTGCCGTCCTTTCGCGCGGCCGAGCGTGCCGCGCGTGAGCGCGCCCGCGAGCTGTTGTCGTGGATGAAGCTGGACCACAAGGCCGACGACATCGCCGACAACCTGAGCTACGGCGAGCAGCGCAAGCTCGAACTCGCCCGGGCCCTGGCCACCGAGCCCAGGCTGCTGCTGCTGGACGAGCCGGTGGCGGGCATGAACGGTGCCGAGAAGACCGAGCTGATGGCCGAGATCCGCAACATCCAGGCGCGCGGCTACACGATCTTCATGATCGAGCACGACATGCGTTTCGTGATGGGCCTGTGCGACCAGATCGCCGTGCTGAACTTCGGCCGGATCATTGCCCAGGGCGGGCCGGACGCGGTGCGCAACGACCCGCAGGTCATCGAGGCCTACCTGGGGCGCGATGACGACGAGGAGGCGGGATGAGCTTGCTGAGCGTGCGCGGCCTGACGGTCAACTACGGCCACGTCGAGGCGGTGCGGGGCATCGACTTCGCGCTGGAGGCAGGCCAGATCACGACGCTCGTCGGCGCGAATGGCGCGGGCAAGTCGACGACGCTGATGGCACTGTCGGGCCTCGTGAAGAAGGCAGCGGGTGGGGTGGTGTTCGACGGTCAGGACATCTCGATGTCAGCGCCCCACCGCATCGTCAGCCGCGGCCTCGTGCAGGTGGCTGAGGGGCGCGCGACGCTGACGACGCTCAGCGTGCGTGAGAACCTGGAGCTTGGCGCCTATACGCGCCGCGACGGTGCCGCGGCAAGGGCGCGGGACATCGAGCATGTGTTCAGCCTCTTCCCGAGGCTGGCAGAGCGCGCCACGCAACTGGCCGGCAGCCTGTCCGGTGGCGAGCAGCAGATGCTGGCCATCGGTCGCGCCCTGATGGCCAAGCCGCGACTGCTGTTGCTGGACGAACCCTCGATGGGCCTCGCGCCGCTGATCGTGCAGGACATCTTCCGCACGCTCAAGCGCATCAACGAGGCAGAGGGGCTGACCATCTTCCTCGTCGAGCAGAACGTGAAGCAGGCGCTGAAGCTCGCGCAGCGCGCCTACGTGCTGGAGAACGGCCGCATCGTGCTGCAGGGCAGCGGCACTGAACTGCTCGGCGACCCGCGGGTGCAGGCCGCCTACCTGGGGCACTGAGCCGCGGCCGCGTCAGCCCAGCTGCTGCGCCTGCATGAAGAGGCGCGTCGAGCGGGCGCCCGAGCGGCAGAACGCCAGCAGCGGGCGGGGCAGGGTGGCCAGCAGCTCGGCGAACGCAGCGATCTCCTCCGGCGACTGGTAGCCGCCTGCGACGGGCAGGTGGCGGTACTCAAGACCTGCCGCCTTCGCCGCCGCTTCGACTTCGGCCGACGTCGGCTGATCGGGGCCGTGCTCGAAGTCGGGACGGTTGTTGACGACGCTCTTGAAGCCCATCGCAGCCGCTTCGGCCATGGCCTCGGGCGTGAGCTGGGGGGCGACGCAGACGTCGGGCGTCAGGGGCTGCAGCGGCAGGCTCATGGCAGGCTCCTTACTTGGCCAGGGCGGCCTTGACGGCGGCAGACACGGCGCTCATCTCGGCGCTGTTCCCGAGGGCTGCCTTGGCGGCGGCCATGACCTTGCCCATGTCGCCGGGGCCGCTGGCACCGAGTTCGGCGACGATCGCTGCGACCTTCTCGGCCACGGCTTCGGCGCTCAGGCGCTCGGGCAGGTAGGTCTGCAGGATGGCGAGTTCGGCGGTTTCCTTGGCGACGAGGTCGTCGCGGCCGGCGGCGGCGAACTGGCTGATCGAGTCCTTGCGCTGCTTGACGAGCTTGTCGACGATGGCGACCAGCGCGGCGTCGTCGACCGTGATGCGCTCGTCGACTTCCTTCTGCTTCACGGCAGCCAGGAGGCCGCGGATGGTCAGCAGGCGGTCGGCTTCCTTGGCGCGCATCGCGGCCTTCATGTCTTCGGTGATGCGGTCTTTCAGGCTCATGGGGCGGTCCGGTTCAGGAGGACATTCGAAAAGACAAAAACCCGCGACAGCGTCCTGTGGCGGGTTTTGGAGTTCAGCGGAACCGCGGTGGGCGGTTCCGGGTCGCGTCAGAGACGATCAGTACAGCTTCTTGGGCAGCTGCATGCTGCGCACGCGCTTGTAGTGGCGCTTGACGGCCGCGGCCTTCTTGCGCTTGCGCTCGGCGGTGGGCTTCTCGTAGAACTCGCGGGCGCGGAGTTCGGTCAGCAGGCCCAGCTTTTCGATGGTGCGCTTGAAGCGGCGCAGGGCGACGTCGAACGGCTCGTTTTCCTTGACGCGGATGGTGGTCATGTATTTCCTTCAGATTGCGCTCGGTGTTCGCGGCCAAGATCAGCAGCAGGTTCCGGATTACTGCGTCACTTTCTTCGTTTTGAGTGACAGGCAGCGAATCGACGCGCGGGTTTGCCAGCAAAGCCGAGGATTGTAGCCGGGAAATCAAGGACTTGCCAAGATTTGCTCAGGCAGCGTTCGCACCCGCTGCCAAGGCCTCGGCGCAGGCGGCTGCGCTGGCCCAGGCCCACTGGAAGTTGTAGCCGCCCAGCCACCCGGTCACATCGACGACCTCGCCGATGAAATAGAGCCCCGGCACGCGCCGGCTTTCCAATGTCTGGGAGCTGAGGTCCCGGGTGCTGACGCCCCCGCGCATGACTTCGGCCTTGCGCCAGCCTTCGTCGCCGCTGGGCAGCAGTTGCCACTCGTGGACGCTTCGGCCGAGGCGTTGGAGGTCGGCATCGCGGCACTCCGGCATCGTCCGGGATGCGTCCAGGCCGGATCGCTCCAGCCAGGCTGCGGCCAAACGCTGCGGAAGGCGGGCGGCCAGCTCGTTGCCCAATTGCCGGCGCGATGTGGCCTTGGCTTCGACCAGATCCCGGTCCAGCGTCAGCTCCGGGGCCAGGTTGATCTGCAGCGGCTGATCGTTGTTCGTTCGATAGCTGGAAATCTGCAGGATGGCGGGTCCGCTCAGCCCTCGGTGGGTGAACAGCAGGTCTTCCAGGAACCGGGCGCGCGCCTTGCCGCTGCCGCAGGACACTTCCACGGGCAGCGCCAAACCCGCCAGCGCGGCGAATGGCGCCCAGGCGTCCGGGTCGAAGGTCAGCGGCACGAGGGCGGGGCGGGGATCGACGATCGCGTGCCCGAAACGCTGCGCCAGGCGCAGGCCCCAGTCGCTGGCGCCGATCTTCGGCACGGGCAGCCCCCCGGTGGCGACCACAAGCCGCCGGGTGCGCACCGGTCCCTGGCTGGTGTCCAGCTCGAAGCCGCCGTCCGGCAACTGCCGCACGTCGGCCACGGTGCAGGGCTGCCAGCGGGTGACGCCACCGGCCTCGCAGGCCTGGAGCAGCATGCGGATGATCTGCTCGGCCGAGTCATCGCAGAACAGCTGGCCCTTGTGCTTTTCGTGGAAGGCGATGCCGTGGGACTGCACCAGCTTGATGAAGTCCTGGGGCGTGTAGCGCGCCAGCGCCGAGCGGCAGAAGGCGGGGTTCTCGGACAGGAAGTTGCCCGGTCCGACCTCACGGTTCGTGAAATTGCACCGCCCCCCTCCCGAGATACGAATTTTTTCAGCCACCTTGGTGGCGTGGTCGATCAGCAGCACGCGCTGGCCTTGCTGGCCGGCGCGCCCCCCGCAGAACAGGCCTGCCGCGCCTGCGCCCACCACCACCACGTCGAATCCCTGCATACCCGTCCCTCAGAAGCCCGGCATTGTCGTGGGTGCCTGCAGCGAAACTCGGTAGGATCCCGACCGTTGCACGGCCTTCTAGGGGGGAGGCCTGATTCGCGGGGTTGCCCGGCCTTGCTGGCCCGGGTTTGGCCCCACTACATTCCCCGAATAACTCGGCGCTGCGTGGCGGCTGTTCGCGCGCGCATGACCGCCTCAAGAATTCGAGCTCATGGACATCACTGCCGACCCAACCGCGATGGAGCCGCAACCCGGCAGCCTGGCGCATTGGCTGGCGGCACATGCCAACCTGAGCGGCGAAGCGCTGGCCGGGTTGGTCGCGTTGATCGAGCCCTTGGGCAGCCAGGCCGCGATCAAGTCGGTCGCTACGGGGCGTTACGTCTTTGCGACGGCCGGTCTCGCGCAGATGTTCCAGAAAGACGTGGTGGTCGGCCACACCGACGCCGAACTGCTGCGCCCGGACGAAACCACGGCTCTGCGCCGCGTGGAACAGACCGTGATGGCGCAGCGCTTCCCGGTGGTCAGCGAGCACAAGCTGGAAGTGGGCGGGCGCCGGCGCGAGTTCAGCGTTACGCGGCTGGCCCTGGGCTCGGAATTCCTGCTGGCCGTCTGGCACGAACGCACGGAGGAGCGCCAGCGCGAAGCTCATTTGCAGCGCGCCCTGGCGCAGATCGAGCAGCAGCAAAGCGCGATCGAGCAGATCCGGCGCGAGTTGCAGCAGGGTTCGGGTCGGGATGAGGTCTCCGGCCTGTACATGCGGGCCCAGTTCGACGACCAGTTGCTGCGGGAGATCGACCTGTCGTCACGCGAGCACCGGGAGTTCGCGCTCGTCGTCATCGCGCTGGATGCGTCCCCCGCCATCGCCAGCCTCGGCGACGAAGCCCAGCAGCGCCTGCTTGAAGGCATCGGCCGCATGCTGCGCGCCAACACCCGGGCGATGGACTCGGCTTGCCGCATCGGGGCGCAGCGCTTTGCGGTGCTGCTCTCGGGCGTGGGCCTGGCCACGGCGCATGCCCGCATGGAGCAACTGCGCCGCCAGTGCGCCGCGCAGATCGTCGTGCTCAATGGCCAGGACCTCGGCCTGTCCATCTCGATGGGCGTGTCCAGCTTCCCGCACACGGCGTCGCGCCAGGACGAGCTGATGGCCGCCAGCGAGGCGGCGGTCCACGAGGCCCAGCGCCGCGGCGGCAACCAGGTCGTGCTGGCCTCCATCGCCTTCGGCTGACACCGGCGCCGCAGGCGCATCGTCGCCCGGGCCGGCGCGGCGGCTTCCTACAATCGGTCCATGCCCGACAACGCCGACACGACCGCCCCCGAACTGCCCTTCGTCCACCTGCGCATGCACACCGAGTTCTCGGTGGTGGACGGCACCCTGCGTACCGATGATGCAGCTGCTGCGGCGGCCAAGGATGGCCAGGTCGCCGCGGCGATCACCGATCTCGCCAACCTGTTCGGCGGCATCAAGTTCTACTCGGCGATGCGCAAGAAGGGCGTGCAGCCCATCCTCGGCGCCGATTGCTGGCTGGAGTCCGACGCCACCGACAAGCCGCCGACACGCCTGCTGCTGCTGGTGCAGGACCGCCAGGGCTACCTGAACCTGAGCGAGCTGCTGTCGCGCGCCTGGATCGAGAACGTGCAGCGCAACCAGGCCTGCCTCAAGTGGGAATGGCTGCAGGAACTCGGCGGCGGGCTGATCTGCCTGTCCGGCGCGCAGCTGGGCGGCCTCGGCCAGGCGCTGCTGCAGGGCGACAAGCCGCGGGCGCGCGAATGGGCTGAGCGACTGTCCGCAACCTTCCCGGGGCGCTTCTACATCGAGCTGCAGCGTGCGGGCCTCCCGGGGCAGGAAGCCCTGGTGCAGGCCAGCGTGCCGCTCGCGGCCGAGCTGGGCCTGCCCGTCGTGGCCACGCACCCCATTCAGTTCCTGGCCGAGGAAGACTTCGAGGCGCACGAGGCGCGCGTCTGTGTGGCCGAGGGCGAGACGCTGGCCAACCCGAAGCGCATCAAACGCTTCCTGCCGAGCCAGTACTTCAAGACGCAAGCGGAGATGCGGGCGCTGTTCAAGGACATCCCGAGCGCCATCCAGAACACCGTCGAGATCGCGCGCCGCTGCTCGCTGACCCTGGTGCTCGGCAAGCCGCAACTGCCCAACTTCCCGACGCCCCTGCTCGAAGACGGCACACCGATGCCGATGGAGCAGTACTTCCGCGAACTGAGCCACGACGGCCTGAAGGCGCGGCTGGTGCACCTCTTCCCGGACGAGGCCGAGCGCGATAAAGAGCGCCCGCGCTACGTGGAGCGGCTGGAGTTCGAGCTGAACACCATCATCAAGATGGGCTTCCCGGGCTATTTCCTGATCGTGTCGGACTTCATCCGCTGGGCCAAGGAAAACGGCTGCCCGGTCGGCCCGGGCCGGGGCTCGGGCGCAGGCTCGTTGGTGGCCTACGCGCTGCTCATCACCGACCTGGACCCGCTGCGCTACAACCTGCTGTTCGAGCGCTTCCTGAACCCTGAGCGGGTGTCGATGCCCGACTTCGACATCGACTTCTGCCAGGGCAACCGTGACCGCGTCATCGAGTATGTGAAGGACAAGTACGGCCGGCCGGCGGTCAGCCAGATCGCGACGTTCGGCACCATGGCCGCCAAGGGCGCGCTGCGTGACATCGGCCGCGTGCTGGGCATGGGCTTCGGGCATGTCGACTCCATCGCCAAGCTCGTGCCGGCGCCACCGGGCAAGACGGTGACGCTGGCCAAGCTGCCGCCCGATTTCGACCCCGACAAGGCCAAGATGGTCTATGCGCGGCACGAGTCGCCCGAGATCGAGGAGCGGGAGAAGTCCGACGAGGAAGTCGCCGGCCTGCTGGAGATGGCGGCACGCGTCGAGGGCACGGTGCGCTCCATCGGCATGCACGCGGGCGGTGTGCTGATCGCGCCGGGCAAGATCACCGACTTCTGCCCGCAGTACCAGCAGCCCGGCTCGACCAGCGCGGTCAGCCAGTTCGACAAGGACGACGTGGAGGCCATCGGCCTCGTGAAGTTCGACTTCCTGGGCCTCGCCACGCTGACCATCCTGGAGCTCGCCAAGGCCTTCATCGTCGCCCGCCACGCCGACCGGCAGGATTTCGACTGGGCCACCGTGCCGTTGAACGACCGCAAGACCTTCGACCTGTTCGGCAAGGGGTTGTCGGAGAGCGTGTTCCAGTTCGAATCGCCCGGCATGCAGCGCCTGCTGAAGGATGCGCGGCCGTCGCGCTTCGAGGACCTGATCGCCCTCGTGTCGCTGTACCGCCCGGGGCCGATGGACCTGATTCCGTCCTTCGTCGCGCGCAAGCACGGCAAGGAGGCCATCGAGTACCCGCACCCGCTGCTCGGGCAGGTGCTGGAGGAAACCTACGGCGTCTTCGTGTACCAGGAGCAGGTCATGCAGGCCGCCCAGGTGCTGGGCGGCTACAGCCTCGGCGGCGCGGACATGCTGCGCCGTGCGATGGGCAAGAAGAAGGCCGAGGAGATGGCCATGCACCGCGAGATCTTCCGCAAGGGGGCCGCGGAGAAGGGCATCGACCAGGCCAAGGCCGATGAAGTGTTCGACCTGATGGAGAAGTTCGCAGGCTACGGCTTCAACAAGTCGCACGCGGCGGCCTATGCGCTGCTGAGCTACCACACCGCGTGGCTCAAGACGCACTACACGGCCGAGTTCTACGCCGCGAACATGACCATCGAAATGGACGACACCGACAAGCTCAAGGTGTTGCTCAATGACGCCAAGCTGTTCGGCATCGAGTTCCAGCCGCCCTGCGTCAACAAGGGCCAGTACCGGTTCGAGCCGCTGTCCGACCGCCTCGTGAACTACGGCCTGGGCGCCGTCAAGGGCACGGGCCGGGGCGCCATCGAGGCCATCATCGCGGCGCGCGAGGCGGGCGGGCCCTTCCTGAGCTTCTTTGATTTCTGCCTGCGGGTGGACCGCAAGGCCGTCAACAAGCGGGTCGTGGAGGCGCTGATCAAGGCCGGCGCCTTCGACAGCATCCACCCGGAGCGGTCAAAGCTGCTGGCCAGCGTCGGGCGGGGCTACACCCACGCCGAAACGACCGAGGCGAATGCCGACCAGGGCGGGCTGTTCGACTTCGGCGATTCGCATGCGTCGTCCACGGCCGAACCGGACCTCGTCGACGCGGCACCGTGGAGCATCAAGGAGCGGCTGTCTCTCGAAAAGACCGCCATCGGCTTCTACCTCTCCGGCCACCTGTTCGACCAGAGCGGCGCCGAGGTGCGGCGCATCGTCAAGCGCCAGATCGCCGACCTGCAGGACAGCCGCGACCCGGTGCTGGTGGCCGGCATCGTCAGCGGCATGCGCATCATCAATGGCCAGCGCGGGCGGGTCGGCATCTTCAAGCTCGACGACAAGAGCGACGCGATCGAGGCGGTGGCCAACGAGGAACTGCTGAACGCCAACAAGGAGCTGCTGGCCGAGGACGAGCTCATCATCGCCCAGGGCAAGGTGCAGAACGACCGCTTCTCCGGCGGGCTGCGCATGAACGTGCAGGCCGTGTGGAGCCTGGCGGCCGCGCGCGCACGGTTCGGGCGCCACCTGATGCTGAGCGACGCCGGCACCGCCGGGCTCGTGCACGACCTCGTGCAGCGCTTCCCGCCCCGAACCGTCGAGACGGACGAGGGCGGCACGCGCAAGCTGGGGCTGCCGGTGCGCGTCGCGGTGCAGGCCGAGCCGCAGGACGGCCGCGTCGGTGCCCGCTGGCTGGTCGAGTTGGGTGAGGCGAGCCGCTTCTGGCCGGCTGACGAAGCCCTGGCCAAGCTCGGCGCGGCGGCCGAGGTCATTTACGAGGTGAGTTGACGGCCCACATCGGCGATGATTTCGCCGATGCTGCATGTCGTGCCCAAGCCGGCGTCCCAGGCGCCGGGCCTCGCTCGCCCGCCCGCGGTCACGGGACTCATCCTGACCGGCGGTGGGGCGCGGGCGGCTTACCAGGTGGGCGTGCTGGCGGCGATTGCGCAGTTGCGGCGCGATGCCGGCATCACGACCAACCCGTTTCCCATCATCAGCGGCACCTCGGCCGGTGCGATCAATGCATCGACGCTGGCCTGCCATGCGGATGATTTCGACGGCGCGGTCGATGGCCTGCTGCATCTCTGGCAAGGCCTGCACGTCGAGCACATCTACCGCGCCGATGCCTTCGAGGCGGTCAAGAGTGGTGCCCGCTGGCTGTCGATGCTCAGCCTGGGCTGGGCGCTGGCCCGCTGGACGCGCAGCCGGCCACGCAGCCTGCTGGACAACCAGCCGCTGCGCGAACTGCTCAGCCGCTACCTCAGCATGGACCGCCTGGAGACCATGCTCGATGCCGGCCACCTGCGCGCGCTGGCCCTGACCGGTTCGAGCTACACCTCCGGCCAGCACGTCACGTTCTTCCAGACCCACCACCACGTCGTGCCCTGGCTTCGCGAGCAGCGCATGGCGGTGCAGACGCGCTTGACGCTGAGCCACCTGATGGCGTCGTCAGCCATTCCGTTCATCTTCCCTGCCGAGCTGCTGGACCTGGAAGGCCTGCCCGAATGGTTCGGCGACGGCTCCATGCGCCAGAGCGCGCCGATTTCGCCGGCGGTGCATCTGGGGTCGGATCGCATCCTCGTCATCGGTGCGGGCCGGATGAAGGAGCCCGAGGGGCGGCGTGCGGTGGCCACGCAGGAGCACCCGAGCATGGCCCAGATCGCCGGCCATGCGCTGTCCAACATCTTCCTGGACGCGCTGGCGGTGGATGTGGAGCGCCTGCGCCGCATCAACCGCACGCTCGCGCTGCTCCCCCGCGAGGCCCGGGCTGCATCGGCGCTGCGCCCGATCGACCTGCTCGTGATCGCGCCCAGCCGGCGGCTCGACGACCTGGCGAGCGAGCACCAGGCCAGCCTGCCGCATTCGGTGCGGGCGATGCTGCGCGCCTTCGGCGTGAGCGGCAAGGGCAAGGCGATGAGCGGTTCGGCGCTGGTCAGCTATCTGCTGTTCGAGCCGAGCTTCATCGGCGAGCTGATCAACCTCGGCATGAGCGACACGCTGGCCAAGCGCGCCGAGGTGCAGCGCTTCTTCGGCTGGCCGGCTCGGGCGCCGCAGATCGACCCGGCCTCGTTGCGTCGCAGCCGCTCAGCCGGCTTCGCCGCCGGTTGTTGAGCCGAAGGGCCGGCCGGCCACGCGCAGGCCGCTGGCCGACAGCTTGCGGGCGGTGGCGGCCTTGATGCCCGGCACGCGTTTCAGCAGGTCGGCCCAGTCGCTGAACGGCCGCCCGGCGAGCAGCCGCTGAACCAGCGCCGGGCCCAGGCCGGGCACCGACTCCAGTTGCGCGCGGCTGGCCGTGTTGACGTCGGTCTCCGCCTGCGCGCGGGCGAGCGCGGGGGCCCAGGCCCACAGCAGCAGCCCGCGGCGGCGCAGGCCGCTCACGCCTCGCCTGCCTGCGCCCGCACCATGGCGGCATAGGCACCGTCGCGCGCGATCAGCTCGGCATGCGTGCCGGTTTCCTGCAGCCTGCCGGCGCCGAGCACGTGGATGGCGTCCGCATCGCGGATCGTCGAGAGGCGGTGGGCGATGACGATCAGCGTCTTGCGGCCCGACCAGGCGGCCAGGGCCTGCTGCACGGCGCGCTCGCTCTCGGTGTCGAGGGCCGAGGTGGCCTCGTCGAAGATCCAGATCGGCGCCTCCTTGTAGAGCGCCCGCGCGATCGCCAGGCGCTGGCGCTGGCCGCCGGAGAGCTTGCTGCCGTTGGCGCCTACCGAGGTCTCCACGCCTTCGGGCAGGGCCTGCACGAAGTCCCAGAGATGCGCCGCGCGCAAGGCGGCTTCCAGGCGTGGCTCGTCGCGCGGCTGGGCGTAGGCGATGTTGTTGGCCACCGAATCGTCGAAGAGCACGATGTCCTGGGACACTACCGCGAACTGGCGGCGCAGGCTCAGACGGGTCAGTGACTCGATGTCGCCACCGTCCAGCAGGATGCGCCCGCTGTCCGGCCGGCCGAAGCCCAGCAGCAGGTGGATGATGGAACTCTTGCCCGCGCCGGATGCGCCGACGAGAGCAGTGGTTTTGCCAGCAGGGAACTGGAGCGTCAGGCCGTCCAGGGCGGGCTGGCTGGCGCCGGGGTAGGTGAGCTTCACATCCTGCATCGCCAGGTCGCCCCGTGAGGGCCCGGGCAGGGTCTGTGTGCCGCCGTCGGCCTCCTTGGGCTCGTCCATCAGCTCGAAACAGCCCTTGGCGATGACGGTGGCGCGGGTCAGCGGTGCGGCCAGGTCCGACAGGTGGCGCAGCCGGGAGGTCAGCAGGATCAGTGCCGCCACGAACTCGGCAAAAGCCTGCACGCCGGTGCCTTCCGACCGCGCCTGCCACAGGGCCACGCAGATGATGAAGGACAGCCCGACGCTCGCCACCAGTTGCGACAGCGGCTGCGACAGGGCGCCGGCCGTGACGGTCTTCATCGTGTTGCGCCGCACCTCGTCCGACAGGTCGTGGAAGCGCTCGCGCTCATGCGCCTCGGCGCCGAACTGCCGCACGACGCGCCAGGCGCGGGCCAGGTCGTCGATCTTGTTGACCAGCAGCAACTGCGAGTCGTACGAGCGCGAGGCCATCAGCCGCACCCGCTGGTTGACCTTCTTCATGACGAAGGCCATCAGCGGCGTGACGATGAGCGCCAGCAGCGTGAGCTTCCAGTTCAGGAAAAAGAGATAGACGAGGATGGCAACGGCCGGCAGGCCGTCACGCAGCACGCTCATGCCGACATCGCCGACGAGTTGCAGGATCTGCTGCGGGTCATTCACCACCTTGCTGACCGCCGTGCCAGGCTGCACGCGGGTGTAGACCTGCGCGTCGAGCCGCATCAGTGCCTGCACGAGGGCGGCGCGGAAGTCCATGACGCTGCGCGTCACCGTCCAGTTGAAGAGGTACTGGCCCGCGAAGCTGAAGATGCCGCGCACCAGGTACAGGCCGATCAGCGTGACCGGCACCATCCACAGCGGGAAGGCATCCTTGGCGAAGCCCTCGCCGAAGGCGTAGCCGATCAGTTTGGGCAGCATCGGTTCCGTGGCGGCGGCACCGACGTAGGCCAGCACGGTCAGCAGCGCGCCCCAGCGGTGCGGGTAGACGAACTGGCCGAGGCGGCGCACCACGGAGGGCTGGGTGGGAGCGTTGGTGTCAGGCGACATGGGGCGCGATTCTCCCTCCTACACTGCGCCGCCATGTCGAAGCCGCCTTCCGAGACCGATCGCCCCGTCGTCGTGCACTTCGTGACCGGCGGCTTTTCGGGGGCGACGCAGGTGGCCGTGGATCTGTGCCTCGGCGCGCTGCGCGCCGGCCCGTATGCCCCCGTGCTGGTGCTGCGCCGCAAGGGGCACACGCCGATGGCACGTGTGGAGGCCCTGCGGGCGCAGGGGCTGACGGTGCATCTGGTGGCGGCCGGCTGGTCGCATCGGCCGACGATCGTCGCGCTGGATCGGCTGCTGCGCGAGATCCGGCCGGTGGCCTTGCTGGCACACGGCTTCCCGGAACACCTCATCGGCCGCCAGGCCGGGCTGCGGGCCGGCGTGCCTGCACTGATCCAGGTCGAGCACAACTCGCGGGAGCGCTACACGGTGTGGAGCCGCTGGCTCAGCCGGCGCCTGGCCGAGAAGAGCGCGGCGCTGGTGGGCGTGAGCGAGGGCGTGCGCCAGAGCCTGCTGGCACAGGGACTGCCGGCGGACAAGACCTGGGCGATTCCGAACGGCATCGACCTGTCCCGGTTTGCCGAGCCCGGCCTGCCCGCCGGGGAGCGCGAGGCAGGGCTGGTGATGTCGGCCCGGCTCGCCCGCCAGAAGGACCATGCGGCCCTGATCGACGCGCTGCCCCGCCTGGCTGCCGCCCACGGCCTGGCGCCGCGCCTGCAACTCGCGGGCACGGGGCCGCTGCTCGGGCGGCTTAAGGCGCAGGCGGCGCGGCGCGGTGTGGCGGGTCAGGTGGCCTTTCTCGGCCATCACCGCGACGTGCCTGGGCTGCTGCGCTCGCAGCGGGTCTATGTGCTGTCCACGCATTTCGAGGGCATGCCGCTGGCCTTGGTGGAGGCCATGGCCGCGGGATGCGCCTGCGTGGCCTCCGATGTGATCGGCGTGCGGGGTGTCATCGAGCACGAGGTGACGGGCCTGCTGGTGCCGGAAGGCGATCCCGCCGCGCTGGCCGCCGCCGTGGCGCGGCTGCTGCAGGACCCGGCCCTGGCCACGCGTCTGGGCGAGGCGGCTCGGGCCCGCGCGTTCGCAGCGCACGGCCTGCCGCTGATGCTGGCCCGCTACGAGGGCTTGATCACGCGCTGCGCCACCACTGCAGCCCGCGCAGCCAACGCCCCCGCCTGAGGTAGGCCGCCAGCAGCGCCTGGCGCGACAGCGGTGAGCTGCGCGTGAAGCGCTCGGCATCGGTCGGCAGGCCGGCGAGCGCGGCGCCACCGAGCTGCAAGCGCCGGCGCCGGGCGCGCAGCAGGGTGCGGGCGCAGAAATGGGCGATCTCGAAGCGCGTGTCATCGACCAGGGCCGGCAGCTCAGCCGCCAAGCCGTCGAGGGCCCAGGTCCAGTCATCGAGCCGGCGCTCGTCGAGCTGGCTCAGCAGGCTGCCACCGCGCTGGCGGTAGGCGATCCACACCTCGGCCACATGCACATGCCGGGGCGTGTGCAGCAGCAGGCGCGGGTAGAGCGCCATGTCCTCGAAGACGCGGCCCTCCGGGAAACGCAGCGAGGCAGGCCAGCAGGCGCGCCTGACGACCTTGCTCCACGGGTGGAACTGGCCGTGCACGAAGAAGCCGCGCAGGCGCGCGTCGACGTCGTTCAGCAGCACGCCGGGCGGGCCGTCGAAACTGGCGATGTGGCGGTGCCGCGGCTTGACCGAGGCCGTGGACGGGCCGTCGTCGAACACACGGAAGTCGCAGCTCACGAGGTCAGGGGCCAGGGCCTCGACGATGGCCTTCAGCCGTGCCATGGCGCCGGGCTCGACGAGGTCGTCCGGGTCGATAAACCACAGGTAGTCGCCGCGGGCTTCGTCCAGCAGGCGGTTGCGCGCTGCGCTGACGCCGCGGTTGAGGGGCTGGCGAATCAGGCGGGCCTGGGGCAGCAGTGTCTGCACGAGGGCTGCGGAGCCATCGGGTGAGGCGTCATCGACGAACACCAGCTCGATGCCGTCGTCGAGCTGTGGCCTCAGGGAGTCGATGCAGGCGGTCAGCCAGGGCTCCACCCGGTACATCGGGAACAGCAGGCTGAGCCAGGGCGTGTTCACTGCGGGCGCTGCAGCAGGTGGCGCAGGGCGCTGAAGGGCGACACCCAGCCGCGCCGCCAGTTGCGCTCGACGACCGCACGATCGCCGCCGCGCAGCTTGAGCACGGCCGGCAGCATGCGCGGGCAGGGGGCAAGGGCCAGGCGGGCGAACAGATGGCGCTTGCGCCAGCCCACGCCGGCATGCCAGGCGAAGGGGCCGTCCTCGGCGCGCAGGAGCACGAGGCGGGCGAGCTGCGGCTGCCGGTCCAGCAGCTCGCTGGCGGCGACGTGCATCAACAGGTAGCGTTGGAAGTCCTCGGTGAGGGCTTGCACGACGCGCGCATGCCGGCCTTCGGCCTGCAGGCGCTGCAGCAGCACCTCGGCGCCTTCATCCAGCGCCCGGTCGAAGGCGGCGGCGAGGGCGGTGGCGAACTGTCCGCCGGGGACCGAGGCCATCATCCAGTTCTCGATGAGGGGCAGCGTCGGCCGGGTGGAGTAGCGGTCGATGTAGAACCCGACGTAGTCAGCAGCGCGCCGCTGCTGCGTCTCGTGCAGCCAGCTCAGGTCGCGGCTGAGCAGCATCGACGCGTCCATCCAGACGCCACCGTGGCGGGCCAGCAGCTGCACGCGCACCCAGTCGGCCTGGCGGTAGGCGGGCAGGCTGTCGAAATCCGGTCGCAGCGCAGGCAGCCAGGTGTCGAGGCTGTCGCGGTCCAGCAGGCGGATGTGGTGGTCGGGTGCGAACTGCCGCCAGTTGGCCACGCAGGCCTGGATGAAGTCGGGCGCCGGAGACGGCTGCCAGTAGGTCCAGATGATCTTCGGGATGGCCTCGGCGCTGGCGGGCGCGGCCTCGCCCACCGTGACGGCGCGCGTCTGGGCGGGCACCCGGGCGCGCAGCACGGTCCGCACTTCCCAGAGCAGCAGGCCGGTCAGCAGGACCAGCAGCGCCTGGACGGCCAGGATGAGCAGGTTCATTCCCGCCAGTGGTCGGCAATCCAGCGCGCCGGACGGGCGTGGCGCCAGTTGCCGTTGCTGCGGCCCGCCAGGGCGTCAGGTGGATTCATGACGCCGTGGAAGATCAGGATGCGTGCGCCGGCCGGCACGAAGGGGTCGCGCCAGTAGCTGCTGGGCCAGGCCGGGATGCAGTGGTACTTGTAGCTGGCGCACCAGCGGTCATCCCAGTACTGGAGCTGGCCCTGGCGATGCAGCACGGCCGACAGGAAGGCCTGCTCGTTGCGGAACTCGGCCTTGGCCTTGGCCTGGTCGGCCAGGAACTCGCTCAGCACTTCCTGGTGCGCACCGAGCTCCCATCGGTAGACCGAGGAGTTGCCGGTGACCCGCCAGGGTCGCTTCCAGTCGTGGATGATGAAGAACTCGCCCGGCACCTCGAAGAAGGGCGTGATGTCGTCGACGATGACCACGTCCAGGTCCAGGAAGAGCGCCGTGCCCTGCAGGCCGTAGGCGTTGACGAGCACGGGGCTGAAGGTCGTGAGCTTCTTCCAGCCGCGTTCCGGCTCGCCGTTGGGCAGCGTCATCTCGGGGATGGGGAAGCACTTCACCTCCGCGCGGATGCCTTCGGTGCGGTCGGTCAGGCAGACGAAGGCGAAGTCGCCTTTCAGGTGGCGACGCACCATCGCGTAGAGGCGGTTGACGTACTCGGGGCCGTACTTGGTGCCCCACTTCATGCAGATGATGGTTCGCATATCAGCTGGTGGCCCCGCGTCGAGCCGGGTCGAGCGGCATCCACGGACCCGGCTTTGCCGGGCCCTCAGGTGCGCTCCCTTGCAGGGGAGGCGCGCAGCGCCGTCGGGGGTGGGTCATAGCTCTTCCACGTGGCGGGGCGGGTAGGTGTCCCAGTTCAGGCAGCCGGGGCATTGCCAGAAATAGTGCGCCGCTTCGAAGCCGCAGGCGGCACAGCGGTAGCGCTGGAGGGGTTTGGTGGCCTTCTCGAGGGTCTGCAACATCGGCGCAGCTTCGTCGGCCGGCAGCGCGGCGGCGTTGAGCTTGAGGAGGTCGGTGGCGGCGGACAGGGCCGGTTGTTCGCGCAGGTGAGCAGCAAGGCGCGCGCGCTGCGGCTCCGGCTGCAGGCTGGACAGAGCCCGCAGCAGGTGCATGCTGGGCGCGCGCTGGTATTGCTCCAGCATCAGGGCGATGGCGCGCTCAGGCTGCCCGACTTGCTGCGCTGCCGCGGCACAGTCGGCCGCCACGAGGTTGAACGCGGGCGGATTGACCGCCAGCAGCTGGGCGAAGGCGGCCAGGGCGGCATCGGGCTGACCGGCCTTGAGCAGCAGTTGACCCTGCAGCACGTAGGCCCGCGCAGACTCCGGCGAGCGGCGCTGGGCCTGGTCGAGCAGCGCCGGGACGAGGTCGCCGTGACCCTGCGACTGGGCGATGAGCGCCTGTTCGCACAGGTAGTGCGCGATGCGGCTGGAGAAGGAACCGGTACCGGCAGCTTCCAGTTCGGCGGCAACCTCGGCCGCCTTGGCCCAGTCGCGCGAGCGTTCGTAGAGGGACAGCAGCGCGAGGCGGGCTTCCCGTTCGAAGGCAGTGCCGCGCAGTTCGGCGTAGGCCGCTTCAGCGCGGTCGAACAGGCCGGCCTTGAAGAAATCCTGCGCCAGTTCGTGCTGGGCGCGGTCGCGCTCGGCCTTGGGCAGGTCACCGCGGCGCAGCAGGTGTTCGTGCACGCGAACGGCGCGTTCGGTCTCGCCTCGGCGGCGGAAGAGGCTGCCCAGCGCGAAATGGAGTTCGGAGGTGTCCGGGTCGTTCTGGACGGCTTCGATGAAGGCGTCGATCGCCTTGTCCTGCTGCTCGTTGAGCAGGAGGTTCAGGCCCTTGAAGTAGGCCTTGGGCGATTCACGCTGTTCGAGCTTCCATTGCTTGGAGTCGAGCTTGGACGCAAGCCAGCCGAGCACGAAGACGACGGGCAGGACGAAGAGCAGCCAGCGCGGATCAAACTCCATCTTGGTGGGCGGCGTAGGGCGTTGCCGGCGCGTCTTGCGCCGAAGGGGTAGGGGGCGGCAGCGGCTCGGCGCGCTGGGCGGCGCGGCGATGGCGCCACCAGGCGGGCACCATGGCCAGCACACCGAACGCGGCACCGGCAGCAAAGGCCGCCAGCACGATGATCACCTGTGGGGCGCGCCATTCGTGCCCGAAGAACCAGCGGACGACGGCTTCGTGCCCGTTGTTCAGCGCGAAGGCGAACAGCGTGAAGAACACGAGGGCCCGCAGGAGCCAGACGAGCGTGCGCATGACCTGCGATTGTGTCAGGCGTCCGTGACGGGCAGGTGCTTGTCGACGGCTTCGCGCAGGGCCTTGCCCGGCTTGAAATGAGGCGCGAGCTTCTCGGGGATCATGACCTGCTCGCCACTGCGCGGATTGCGGCCCACGCGGGGCGGACGGCGGCTGATGGAGAAGCTGCCGAAGCCGCGGATCTCGATGCGGTGGCCGCGGGCCAGCGCGTCGCTCATCGCGTCGAGGATGGTCTTGACCGCGAACTCGGTGTCGCGCTGGGTCAGTTGGCCAAATCGTTCGGCGAGCACGGCGACGAGATCGGATCGGGTCATGGCGGCGTGGAGGTGCGGGAAGAGGTGCGGGATCGCAATTGAAACAGGCCCGCTGGCGTTGGCCGGCGAGCCTGTGGAGGAGCATACCCGGCCCGCACGCGGACCGGGTGTGAACCGAGGGCTTAGTTGCCCTGGTTGTCCAGCTTGGCGCGCAGCAGGGCACCCAGGCTCGTCGTGCCGGCGTTCTCACGCTCGTTCGACTGGCTCAGACGCTGCATCGCTTCCTGGCTGTCGGCGTTGTCCTTGGCCTTGATCGACAGCTGGATGTTGCGGGTCTTGCGATCCACGTTGACGATGATGGCGGTGACTTCGTCGCCTTCCTTCAGCACGTTGCGGGCGTCTTCCACGCGGTCGCGGGAGATTTCCGAAGCGCGCAGGTAGGCCACCACGCCGTCAGCCAGCTCGACTTCAGCGCCGCGCGGGTCGACCGTCTTGACCTTGCCGGTCACCGAGGCGCCGCGGTCGTTGATGGTCGTGTAGGCGGTGAAGGGGTCGCTGTCCAGCTGCTTGATGCCCAGCGAGATGCGCT
>RXJW01000163.1 GCA_003963005.1 Burkholderiales bacterium | reverse complement strand
CGTTCCCACTTCACTTGTTAAGTGGGAACGAAGACTGTCAGCTCAACCGTGGCGGCTCAAGGACGCAGGTAATTGACCGCATACGACTTTCGCGTCGGCCGGGATCACGCGTCCATCCTGACCCAGCAGGTAGCGGCCGCCCGGGCTGATCTCATAGTTCAGCCCCAGTGCTGTCTGCGCTGCTTCGAGCCGGACATCGCCCGTTTCGACGTCCAGTACGTGGATGCGATCACTCCCGGCCAGTTGAAGGGCGACCGTCTTGCCCAGAGCATCGAAGCGGGGTGACTCCATCCGACCAGGCCTGGTGATCAGTGGCCTGGTCATGTTAGGCAGTCGGTAGAGGGTCCAGTTGCGCTCGTCTTGGACGTGCACCAGTCCGTTCCCTGCCAGTACAGCATTGGCCGGTAGCTCTCCCGCAGCTTCCCAGGAGCCGAGCTTGTGCAACTGCCACGCGGCTTCAGAATCGGGCCGGTGCGCAAGCATGTTATCGATCCGCTGGGTGATTGATCCCCACGGTACGGTGAACAGCTCCAGATCAGGATGGTCGAGGTCCATGAACGAGATGCCTTTTTCCCGCCCGAGCAGGAGCAATCGCCCATCTCCATGGAAAGCGATCGTGACGCCGTAACGGTCTTCGGGCAGAGGGATTTCCCGTTCCGGCACCGCGGTAACGCCATCTTGGATGCGAAATGTCTTGATCTGTACCTTGTTCACGGCACCCGCACGCGTGACTTCCTTCAGCAGAATTCGTCCGTTTGCCCCCAGCGCGATACCTGGTAGATCGACAGAATCCAGTTGCAGATCCTTTGCAGGTATCTGGAACTCGTGGGTGAAAACCACTCGGCCACTGCCAGCGGCATAGACCTTCACCTCGTTGCCCTTCTTCATCAAGTAGACGTCTCGCTGCCTGTATTCGATCAGCTCGACGCACTCGGATACGCGCAGTTTGATCGCACGGTCTTGTCTTACATCGAAGCTGACCACTTGGAAGCCTGCCTGTTTTCCCTGGCAGGGCATTCTGAGGTGCGCCATGCCCGGGGTGTCCAGGCTGAATGAGAGGTCATCGCCGAGGTTGACATAGGGCAAGCTGCTCAATCGGCGGCCGGAGCCGACGTCGTAAAGGCCAACGCCTTGTGGGCCGGGCAGCCGGGCCAGCAAATGGCGGTCGTCGGACGTGATCTGGCTGCTCCTCGCGCGGATCGTTGCGATGCCCATGTCCCCACCCAGGGCATACACCTTCACGCTCCCATCCTGGCTGCGGATGGCCAGTCGTTCACGGTTCCGGCTGACGGAAATGAGGTGCTCGTAGTAGTCGAGGGGGGGCAGGTCGAAGGCGCCTTGCAGCCGTATTTCGGAGCTCGACTCCTGGTCTTCGACCACCACTTCGTTGCTACGGCGGATGAATCGGATCATCAGCCGCCCACGGACGGCCAACATGATGTCGTCAGCCACCTCATCCATTGGGATCGGCTCAAGGGGTTGCGCGTTGGTGCCGGATCGCTGGACAGAAGCCACCGCATCGTGGCTGCCCGAGCAGAGGCCAGGCTTCAGCATGAATCCGAAGCTGCCGCCACCCGCGGCCCAGTTGGGCGAGGCGGGCTGGCAGGACGCAACGCTTACCGCCTTCGGCTTCGCTGAGAAGGTGTCGCCCCGGCGCTCAAAGATGAGCTGTTCAAAGACAGCACCCTTCTCGTTCACTCTCGCCAATGCGTACAGCCGCTGTGCCTCGCGATCGAAATTCACGAGCACAACGGACTCTGGCATTCGGACCACCTGGTGGTCGACTGCGAGCTGGGCGTTGTTGTCCATCAGGCGCCAGATGCTCACCCGCTTGCCGTCGTCACCCAGCGCTGCCAGCCATTGGCCGTCATCGCTGATATCCATGCGGAGAACCCTGAAGGTATCGGCTGATGGTGATGGGATTTGCTCCAGATCGTCATCACCTTGCCAGAGCCAGACGCCTCTCTCGGTGCCCAACGCTACCTTGTTGCTCGCCGGCACGTAGGCAGCGAAGTTGACGCGCCCGACTTCCGGTGGCGTCTTGCGTCGCCGGAGCTGTGTGGCCTTGCCGCCTTCGATGCGCCATTCAACCCATTCGTGGCGGCCGACCAGCAGCATTCGTTCTCCTGTGGCATCCAGCGCCACAACGGTCGAGTCGAGTCGTGCATCGCCGTCGCCGGCCGGTCCTGCCACAGTCACCTCCGGCCACCTGAAGTTGAGGGCATCCACGTAGACGCCCGCGGCTGTCGCCGTGAGCGCCGGGTACTTTTCGATGGTCTTTGACAAGCTGTCCCACGTGCCGTTCGGATCCCGGCCCAGCCGCGACCGTGCTTCGCCGATGCCTTGTAACGCCTTCACGCGCAATCCCTCGTCACGCTGATTCCAGTACGTCCTGCCCAGCATCAAGAGCAGCACCAAGGTCACCATGAGGGCGCCCTTCGTGATGCGGTTGTTGCGCCGCTCCCGCGCCAGCGCCGCCGCCTGCTGCGCTGTCAGCTCTTGCTCGACCTGCTCGCTGCGCTCGATGAAGCTGCGCTCGTTGTCGCCCAGGCGGCCGGCCGAAGTTTCAGCCTGGGCTTCCTTCAGGGCCAGGCCGCTGAGGAGGTAGGCCTTGTCGAACCCGGACTCACGCCATCTGAGCGCCTGCTTGCGCAGGAAGGCCAGCCGCTCGCGCTCAGCGCGGCGTTCCTCGAAGAGGGTCTGCAACCGCTCCCAGTTGCGCAGCAGCGCCTCGTGGGCGACCTCGACGAGGTCTTCGGAAGACGGCACGCGCGGCGTAAGCCGCAGCAGGCGGTCGCGCACGAAGAGTTCGATCACCCGGTCGACGATGGGCCGGTCGGCCACCTCGTGCAGGCGGCGCCGTGTGACGCGGTTGCGGAACACGGTCGCGCCTTCGCCCTGGCGCGACAGCACGAGGAACATCTCGCGCGTCGCCTGCTGCTGCTCTGGGCTGAGGAGCTGGTAGCGGCGCTCGGCCGCCAGCGTCATCGCCCGCCGCGGGCTGCCCACGTCGCGCAGCATGTCGAGCGTGATCAGGTTGCCGTGGCGACGGTCCCACAAGGCCATCAGGCTGAACTGCAGCAGCGGCAGGCCGGCGTCCTCGCCCACCACGCTGCGCACCAGCTCGTCCACGAGGCCGCTCTGGAACTTCAGCCCCACCCGCTGGGCCGGCGCCTCGATGGCCTGGCGCAGTTGCGCGGCGTCCATGGCCACCAGCGGAAAGACCGACTGGGCATAGCGCCGGTTGAACTCGGGGTACTCACGGGCCAGCAGGGTGTCGACGTTGAATCGCCCCGGGTTTCGAGGAGGCTCAACACTCTGAGAGGATTGAGCCATGAGCAAGTCGAACAAGTTCTCGCCCGAGGTGCGTGAGCGCG
>RXJW01000151.1 GCA_003963005.1 Burkholderiales bacterium | reverse complement strand
GGCCGCGCCCGTCGGTTCAACGGTCAACGCGGACTACGCCCCCGATCGTGAGTCGGGCCTGACCCAGGTGCCCTCCCCTGCCCTACCGGCGCAGCTGGACGGCGAGCCGATGGACGAGCGGATGCGGCCGCTGATCGGCGCGCTGCGTCGCAGATTCAATCCGGTCACGGCGGACCTCAAGGAGACGGATGCTTCGCTCGCTGACGTGGATGGCGACGAGGTCCTCAACGCGGACCGCTACGGTTCGCTGGATCCGGCTGCGCTTCGGAGGTCGTTGAAGCGCTTCCTGGCGAATTGCGCTGACCAGGCGCAGAAGGTCGGTGCGGGCGTCGATGCCGAGAAGCTTCGAGCCGGCAGCACTCACTGGCTGCGTCACTTCTTCGCGAACTCGGCGGCCAGCGACGGTGTGTCACCTGTCGCGCTTATGGAGTCCCTTGGACACGCCTCGCTCTCAACGACCACCGTCTATCTGCGGCAGGAACGCAAACGGCTGGTGAGTGAGATGTCCAAGCTGAGGCGCCGCAGCTAGTCAGCGCGCGCCGCGCCTACGCCGTGTGCGGCGTGGACCTCACCTCTTCGAAGGCGAGCCGGCAGTTGACTTGGAGTACGCGGCATACCGCAGCCCATGAAGCCCGGGCCTGGTCCGCGCCCATCCCGGCAGTCTCTTGCAACGCCGACTTGGCCCAGTACGAGAAGCCCGGATCGTCGAGCGCGGCCCGTGCTTCGGGAAACGCCAAACCATTCGAAGCGATGGTTCCGGCTGCCATGCAACGGCAGCGAGCATCCAGGAGGGCAAGTACGGCCTCGGCATCCAAGGCCGCATCGACGGGATCTCTATCGAGACCCGTCGTGATGACGCGAAGCATCCAGCCGGCCTCTTCGTGGCCCCGAAGGGCCTCCTGCAGGACCGGTTGGAGTGCGTCGCGCACGTTGCTGTGCATCACGGATTCACGACGACGACGGCGTCCACGGAAGCCACCCCGGCGTACCCGCCCACGATCGGCTTGAAGCCGGCCGTGACCCTGAAGACGAACGTCGTCGCCTCGGTGACCTTGGGCGCGACGAAGCCGGCCGTGCTGGTCAGCGCGCCGCCCAGGGCCACGGTCGGGCCCGACACCTGCGTCCAGGAGTAGTAGGCGGCATTCGATGAGGCCTTGGCTTGGAGGAACACGGCGGTGCTCTTGCTCACCGACTGGGAAGGCAGCGGGACCGTCAGATTCAGCGCGCCGGCAGGATCGGCGCTGACCTTCACCTCCGCGGTTGCCGTGCGGGTCGGCGCGAGGCCGAAGGGTGCGTCGGCGACGTCCAGTCGGAAGCTGTAGGAGGTGGCGTCCGTCAAGTCCGCAGGCGCCGTGAAGTAGGCGGTCTGGCTGTTGGCGTTGCTGATCGTGACGCTCGGGCCGCTGACCTGGGTCCAGTGATAGAACAGCTGGGGTCCAGTGACGCTCTGGCCGAACAGGAACCAGCCGGTCTTGCTGCCGTCGAGGTTGACGTTCGCGCCTGGAACGACGGTGGAAGAACTGCCGGCGCTCGCCACGAGCACGGTCCCGGTCGTTGGGCTGATGCTCACGGTCTTCGTCGCCGTTGCGGTGGTGCCCGCGTCGTCTGTCACTCGGCACTGAAGGGCAACGGGTGTCGTCGCGGCGACCGCCGGCGCGTTGAAGCTGGGCGCCGCTGCGCGGGTGTCGGATAGCGTGACGGCGGCATTGGCGCCGCCCGTCTGGACCCACTGGTAGGAATACTTGCTGCCCGCAGCCAGCTGGCCGCCAGAAGCGAGGCAGTTGAGCTGCACGCGGTCACCCACGGCAGCGGCCTGCGCCGAACCGACATCCACCACGAGCGGAGTGCCACCCATGGGGGTCCCCTTCACCGTCAGCGTCGTGACGTGCGTGTCGGTACCGCCGTTCTTGTCTTTCGTCTGCAGCAGCAGTTGGTACTGGGCATCCGTGCCGACGCGCGGGGCCTTCACGGTGGTGGAACACGACCAATTGCTGTTGGTGAATGCCTGGCCGCCGCTGTTGGTGCCCGTCTGGTCGCTCTTCGTGGCGATGGCGCAGTCCGAGTTGGTGAGCACGACGGCCGGCGCACCTGCCGACACCGCCTGGATCTGCCACGCCATGGTGTCCATCGCATAGCGCTGCGTGGTGCCGGCGCCGTTCACCGTGACGTCGGTCCCTCCTTCCACGGTTGCGGTGTCGGGACTGGAGGCGCTCACCAACTGGACGGTGCCGCCGGGGCCAGCGGCGCCCCCTCCCCCACCGCACGCGACGAGGATTGCGGTGGCCAGCGCGATGGTTGCTTTGGTGCGGAGGGTGGTGTGGGGCATGGTTTGGTCCGTTGCAAGGTTGCTGCTCTGGGACGCACGTAGGCGCCGGTGACGCTGCCCATTGTTCTGAGGGGGGGTCAATTCCGTTGGCGATACCTGGGGGTCTAGGACGCACTTTTGGTGTGCGCGTCGCGCGGTGTGATGCAAAGGCGGACGTCGCTCTTTGCCGGAAGGCGCAGGTGATCTTGCGAACACCTACTCGTTGTGCGCAGTGGCCGCGGCTTGCCCGGGGTGCAGGCGAACTTACGAATAGTCCTGGTGCCGCGCTGACCCAGCCTCCTCAAGGTGAAGGCATGGGCATCCGTTGACGTCGGCGCCGGTCGTGGTCATTGATGGGCGCAGGTTGCGTGTTCGCGGCTGCACGGGGCCCAGGCGCAGGTGTTCCTACGAAGCAATGCCTCGGTCGCCGGCTGTCATTGATAAAGCTGCTGCAGGCGATCCTGCGGACGGCGCCGGCCACCTGTCCACGCCGACATGGCCTGCCTGGCTGCCTAGGACTCGTTCCGCGCGCCCTTTTCGTAGGCGCGCGCGGCCATAGCAGGTTGCCTCTGGGGCGCGGTCATCGGGGAAGGTTCGCGGCCGCAGCTGATCCTGCGTATGGAACGGCTGCGCGACAGGTGGAGAGGTGATGCGCAGTGCAGGCGTTTCTACGAGCGATGCCACGCTTTCACGCGGTTGGACTGGTCCGTATTGCCCCTAAGTGCCTGTCGCGCATAGGTTGTGCAGGGTGTGATGCCGAGGTGCAGGTAAAACTACGAGTGCCCCCAGCCGCGGCGGGCAGGTGTCCGGGTACCCTGGCTTGCATAAGTTCCTACACCGGATCGGAAATTCTTTCCGCCTATTGACCGACTATTGGCATGAAGTCGCCGCCAAAGACCTATAGACGGCTGTTTCCGGGGTGTGGGTCATGCCCCTCGAGCAGGTGCGCAGGTAAATTTACGACCGGGATGTAGACCCGTGCACGTGATCCTTCGAACGATGCAGGCGTTCCTACGCGTGCCGCAGGCGATCCTACGGTTGCACCCGCTGATTCGGC
>RXJW01000175.1 GCA_003963005.1 Burkholderiales bacterium | reverse complement strand
CAGGTGTGTTTCAGGTCTTCCATCTCTTCGCTAGCCCTTATTTCATGCGGCCCCGCGCCGTCCTCAGGTTCCGTTTGACGTTCCGCGCTGACCAAAAACGCGGGCAATCTGCCGGTGTTTTGGGCAGCCCGACGGGGCTGGCGGGCCGACGAAAGGCGGCGCGCCTATTGCCCGCCGCGGCAGACTAAGCGCGCAGCGGAGCAGCCAGCGATGGCCTCGGCGGCGCTGCCCCGAACTGCCACCGTGGCAACTTTTGGCGGAGAGGTCTCCGGCCGAATTGCCCGCCTGGCAATTCCGAATGAGCCACGGAAGTCGGAATTGCCAGGCCGGCAATTCCGGAGCAGGCCCGGCCCACAGAAATTGCCATCCAGGCAACACAGGCCGCGAATGACCAGTTTCGGGCCGCCAAGAGGGAGGTTTCGCCATTTGACTTTGGCCCTCACGCCTATCGTGCGCCCATAGACCAACGAGAGAAGGCCCTCATGAGTAAGCGAGTAGCGCGAGCCGTAGACATCGGCTTTGGGTACACCAAGGTGGCGCAGTCCATGATCGATGACGTCCATGGACTCCGGGCGCTGTCCTTCCCTTCGTTCCCGTCGCCGGTCGCCAGCAACACCGGGTTCGCGACAGACGTTATGGATCGACTCCACTTCGTGACTGTCGACATCGACGGCGCCCGCTACAACGTCGGCCCCGACGCCATGACCCTGGCATCAGGCCGCGCAGTGCGGACAGCTACGGATCTGTTCTTTAGCTCGCCCCAGTACCAGGCTCTCTACCTCGGCGCCATCGCGTACATGGACCTGCCGAAGGGTCAATCCACCATTCACCAGATGAGCCTCGGGCTCCCCACCACGGTGTGGGCCAACGAGACGCTCCGCAGCCAGCTCAAAGAGCGGATGCGGGGGACCTTCGAGGTGCCGGTACCAGACAGCGGCGAGACGCGCCGCATCACCGTCGAGGAGGTCAGCATCTATCCGCAGGTTCTCGGCCTGCTGGTCTCCATCTCGTCCCAGGACGGCGACATGGACGTGGTCGCCAAGCAAAACAACCTGGTGATCGACGTCGGCTTCGGCACGCTCCTCTGGATGGTCACCAAGGGCTTCAAGCAGCAGATGGGCCGTACCAGTGGCACGCAAGGCGGTGTGAGCAGCATGTTGAAAGCCGTGGCGAGGTCGCTCGGCAACGGGCTGCAGAACGATCCACGAACGCTCGAGAGGATTGACGACGCGCTGCGCCTCGACCAGCCATTGCAGGTCGACGGACAGACCATCGATCTCGCCCGATGCCGCGCCCAGGCGGATGCCCAGGCTCTGACGCATGTGCAGGAGTTGATCGAGTCCATTGGCAACACGAATGACCTGGACAACATCTTCCTCGGTGGCGGCGGCATGCATCTCTATGAGCGCATCCTTCAAGACACCTTCAAGGGACGCGTCATCCGGCGGCCGGTCACCGAGCCGCAGTTCGCCAACCTCAACGGCCTGCAGGATCTGGCAGAGCAAAGGCTGTAGCCATGGCGAAGCGACAGCCCGCAACCGAGCGGATTCGGATCCAGCTATCGATAGATGCCTCGAACCCGTCGTTCTCGCTACTCGCACGACTCGACGAGAACGCTCAACGTCGGTCGCTGGCCTTGAGCCTTCTCAACACGAGTGCAGTGCTGTTGCTCTCGTCGCCGGCGGCGGCAGCTGGCGCAGCGATCGTCGTTGCCCCTGCAACGACCGCGTCGCCCCGCACAACATCGGAGACCGCACAGGGCACATTGCCTGGCCTTGTCTCCGCCGAACCTGTGGTCAAGGCACAGGCCGCCCGCCCCCAACGTCAGCGCCTGCGGGACTTCGTGGACCTCAGGCAGCTCGCCGGCTAGCCCCTTGCGCATGCGTGCCTCGACCGTAAGCTGGTCTCACGATCACTGAACAGAGCTACATCCATGAACTCCGCCTCCCAATCTCGCGCCCTCGTTGCCAACGCCGTTCGGGCACGCGAAGCTGCCTCTGGCCCTGCAGCGCTCCAACGTTTCGATGCGTGGGTCGCCAAGCTCGGCGGCGAGGTGCTCGAATATGAGTCCCCGCGGCGCCTGGCGACGGCGTATGCGCGCGCTGAGTCCAACCGGCTGGATTCGCTGGCCGCGGCCCTGCTCAAGTGCGCTTCTGGTCGCGCCGGAGCCGCCGAAGCCCGCGCGGCGATCGCAGAGTTCCACGACACCTCCGTTGCACAAATGCGCCGAACCTTTCACAAGCTCGCGTTCCTCGCCCCGGTCGCTAAAGCGGTTGGCTTTGTGCTGCGCGTGGCGGCCCTCAGCGCCCTCTTCGTGTTTGTGAGCGAAGGCGCGAGCTACCTCTACACCGTCCACCCCTGGTGAGTGCACAAATGCGCAGACCCTGCTCGTGGCGGAGCCTAGGCGCCGCATTCTTCGCTGCGACCCTCCTAGGGGCGCACAGCGAGTGGGCGAGCGCCGACTGCGTCGACGATTCGGCTGCATTCCATGCCGTGAACCCCAACGTGCTGAGGGCAATCCTGTGGGGCGAATCCCGCATGAACGCCAAGGCGGTGAACCGGAACCGAAACGGCTCGATCGACGTAGGCATCGGCCAGATCAACACCCTTCACTTCAACGAGCTGCGGTCCCTCGGGGTAACCCCCGAAATGCTTCTGGACGCCTGCGTAGGCACGTACGTCGCGGGATGGCATCTCGGCAAGAAGGTGCGCAAGCTGGGGAACACGTGGGCCGCCATTGGGGCGTACCACTCTGAGACTCCCCTGCTCCAGAAGGCCTACGCCAACAGTGTGGCCGCCACTTTGGCCAGCTGGAATCTCCTCGAGAAGGGGTTCTGGCCCTTCCCCGAAGCGCCAAGAACGTCCGCTGAGGCGGTCGCCCTCCTCGACAGACTCGCCGGGCGATCACCGGCCAAGGCTGGTGGGCGAACCGGCTTCGTGGTGCAGCGATCAGATTCGATCATCGCCCTCCAAGACTAGCCCCACCAACCCGTAACCAACAAGCCATGGCCATGATGCATCACCTGTTCTACAAGATCCTCAGCGCGATCGAGACCGACAAGTTCGACTGGAGCGACGCTTACATACAGCCTGACCTTCCAGTGCTGCTCCGCACGCCGGGCGGCAACATGCCTCTCGATTCGGAGCTCGTCACGCCGGAACACATCCTGGAGCTGGCCAACGTGGTGTGGGAGTTCGCGAACGGCACCGAACGGACCGGACTGAGCGCTGAGGCCTACCTCAAGAAGAGCTCGATCCGCGAGGCCACCGACTTGGTGCGAGCATCCGACGACGGAGGCCCGGAGGTGCCCGCCACGCGCCTGCGCTTCATCATCTCGAGCGCCAACTGCCGCAAGGGCTACTCCGTCGTGGTGCGGAAGATTCCTCAGGACAT
>RXJW01000141.1 GCA_003963005.1 Burkholderiales bacterium | reverse complement strand
CGGTTACGCGCCTGTCATGGCGTTCATGCCCTCTGGTTTCGACCCGACGCATTCGTACGGCGAGCGTGTCGTGGATCTGCGGTCGCCTTCGGGCGCCGGCGCCGTCCGCCTGGTCGAGATCAGCGAACGGAAGCCCTGGTGCCTCTGGCACCGCATCGCGCTGGCCGATGGCGGCTGGATCAAGGTCATCCCCGTCCGTGCGCAGCAGGACTTCTTGCTGGTCCACGTTGCCGGCGGCTGGGCCGAGGCCGCCGGTGTGGCCGGCATTCGCCTGGTGCGTGAGGAGGAACTGGCGTCCTGCGTGAACGAGCTCGTCGATCAGATCGCTCGGTGTGCGGCCCAGTCGCCAGCAGCAAGCGTCCGACTGGTGCTGCGAGAGCTTGGCATGCTCGGATCGCCGTGGGCCGGGGATCTGCGCGTCGTCGACAGCAGCGCCGGCGCCGTGGGCCTGGAGCTGAGCCGGGACATCTGCGCAACCATCCGGCGCGTGCCTGGCAAGGGGCTGGCGCTCAGCCTGATCGTTGGACCGACCGCTTGGCACGGTGAAGGGCTTGAGGCGCGGGAAGTCGACGAGCTGCTGTTCGAACTGCGCACGGCGTCGAACATGCGCGTCTACCTGGACCAGGTGGTCCAGGCCAGCGAGCACCGCACGCACCGTCTGCTGAAGGCCATGAAGCTGAGCGAAGACGCCATCGCCTCGGGCTGCTACGGCGTGGTGTGGGTGAGCCGTGGCAGCGTCGACTTGCACGCCACAGCGGACGCCAACATCTCCATCAGCCTGCCGGCGATCGATCTGCCCCAGCTGCTGCGCGCCAAGATGCGCCAGGTCGAGGTGCCGCTCGATGGCCTGTGCTTCACCCGCGGCAGTGGGGATGCGCTCAAGCCGGCCCTCGGCGGCTTCTGCGTTGCGGCGGCGTCCCCGCACGGGCAGTGGCTCGCATCCGTGAGCATGGATGAGATGGCTGTGGTCCTGGGTTGAGCCTGGTGAAGGGGTTCGATCATGAAGATGCAAGCAGGCACTGTCGGTGTTGCTCGGGTTGCTGGCACCAGGCCCAGGTCGCGGCTGATTCGGCTTCGCGCGCTTTCGGCGCGTTGGCGATCAAGTAGCCGGTCCGCCGGCGGCCGCGCGGCCGTTGGCCAGCTCGACGATGCGTTCGAGATGGGCGTCGAGTCCGCGGTAAGTGGTGGCGACATCCCAGCGTTCGTCCGGCGCGACAAGGCCCTCTCAAAGATGTTCTGCCGGGGAGCGGCGCGCGCTGCAGCCGCGGATCTGGCTGAGTCCCCCCGGGAGGTGGAGGTGGGATGCTTCTGAACGACCTGGCGGCCGTCCAGGCGGCGGCCCTGAAACTGGCGGCGCGAGGCATGGAGGCAGCCGACCACCATGGCCACGAACGCGACATCGAGGACTGGATCCTGGCCACGATCGACAGGATGGGCGCGACCTCGGCAGGCCCGTACTCGGCATACCTTTGGGCCTACGACCACAGGGGTGGCCGGCTGGTGTCCTGCATGGTCCGGGGATCGTCGGGCGAGCCGTTGACGATCTCGTTCCGGTTTGGTCAGGAGGACAGCGACGACTTCGAGATGATCGGATTGCCGCTGGTGCGCGCAGCTCGGGAGGCGGAAGGTCTGTTCAGGCAGTTGGCCAGCAGACTCAATGCGAGTCTGACGCTCTGCCGGGGGGTCTAACGGAGCGGCCGGGCGGGCTCGACACATTGCGTTGGCGATGGGGCGCACGCTAGACCCGGTGGTATCGCCCGTGAAATTGAACACGGTGCCGAAGAATCTGATCACGTCGATTTCACCTCGCAGGGAGCAGGCCTAGCAGTGGGCCTGGATCAACGATGGATCAGAACCAGCTCCAACTGTCCCGTTGCATTGGTCTCTACCAGTCCGCCCACGTAGCGGCTGCGTTGGACATCGCCTTCCGGCTCGGTGCCGTGAGCCAAGAGATCGATGCACCGGAAGAGATGCACGACTTCGCCGACCTTCGCGATGCGTGGGAGCTCGGGCAGCTACATGCGATGGATGAGGCCGCATTCTCTGCGGGCTACCAAATGCCTCACGCAGACGAAGTGCCCTCGCAGTTCAACTCGCCATCCCTGGCCGGGCAGTTCCGCGCGGGCCAGCAGTCGCGCCGGCGCTCCCGCGAATCGCGGGTTGCGACGCTCAGCGTTGGTCTGGACCGACGCCGCCTTCACGCCGCATAAAGCGTCACTGTGACGAAAATGCGGCGGCCGCTTCAGGTCAGCGATTGAACTGGGTCAGCAGGATCGCGCCGTGGGCGGAGAGGAAGGCCCTGCCGGTCGAGGGCTCCAGTCGGAGCAGCCCGGCGCTCTTGGCTTGATCCGCCACACCGGGGAACTTGGCCAGGTCGGCAATGCTGACATGGCGGCTGGCGCCGGTGGACCCCACGCCGAAGATCTCGCAGAGAAGTTCCATGACGGCCTCGCCCACTGTCGCGGTGGGTGACTGGAGCGAGTCGTACGTCGCCGAAAGCGCGTCGTCGATCTCGTCTATCCGGGCGATGAGCTCGCGGCAGCCCGCCTCATCCAGGTAGCCGATATGGAAGTCGTCGATGCCAAGCACCTGGCCGGCGACCTGGTATGCGAAGTCGCGGCCGAACTTGGTCCCGGGTTCGTTCCAGAGAGGGTCGAAGGCTTCGTGCGCTTCGCCGCGCAGCCGGCGCAGGCGAGGGGCGGCTAGGGTGCCAAGCGGCTCCTGCGTGCCAGCATGGCATCGGACGAAGCTGTCACAGCCAGGGTAGGACGGGCAAACGAAGACGTAGCCCGTGGCACGAGGCCACAGATTCGAGGCGAGGGAGAGGGTCGGCTCGGAGCCGCAGTTCGGGCAGCGGAGGCGACGCCGATCAGGCGTGGTGCTCGAGCTGGAGGTCGGTGCCGAGGTAGTCATCGGCGTTGCTCGCGTCGGGGCGGGTGAGCCAGGCCGGGAAAACGCACGCGGTCAGGTAGTCGACGATGGGGGCGGCCAGCGAGCGGCTGGTGCGGGACTGGATGGTGCGTCATGTGTGCGCCCGGGCTTCACAGCTGTCGCACATGGTGAGGACCCGGTCTGAGCTGCCTTCGTCGAGCTGCAGGCTCTGGTCGTGCAGCGAGCGGTACGCGAGCCGCAAGTCGGCGACCGCGCCGGCCTGTCCGTAGACGGTCTTGACCTCAGGTTCGTACTCGCCGTCTTCGAACTCCGTGGTTCTGAGGACCTCGACTTCGCCGGCGGCAATCAGGGTCGCGATGACCCGCTTGAAGGCTGTGCCGTCGACGCCGGAGAAGCGCATCAACTGCGGCTTCGTCATGAACGGCCCGTACGCGTGAATCGCTTCGTAGACAGCGGCTTCAGCCTGCTCGCGAAATTGCCTTGTTGCCAGCCTCATGATTGTTCAATCCCGTGTGTGTCGCCGCGTAACAGGA
>RXJW01000179.1 GCA_003963005.1 Burkholderiales bacterium | reverse complement strand
GCGCGCTCACGCACCTCGGGCGAGAACTTGTTCGACTTGCTCATGGCTCAATCCTCTCAGAGTGTTGAGCCTCCTCGAAACCCGGGGCGATTCAAACAGCGGCGTGCTGAGCGTGAACACCGACAGCTTGGTGGCGGCGTAGTGCCGCACGAGCCAGAACCACACCAGATAGCTCGCGAACGTGACGATGACGGCCTGGAAGCCGAACAGGCCCAGCAGCCGTGGTGACCAGTGCAGCGGCAGCGCCTCGCCCGACGCCGCTGCGGCCGCACACAGCGCGGCGGCGGAGACGGCCAGTTGGTACAGCAGCGTCTTCTCCGCCGGCGCCGCGCTCAGCCGCGTGCCGCGGATGGCCAGCGTCGTGCCGCCCCACAGCACGGCCGCGGCCACGCCGAGGGCGTCGCCCTTCCACTGGTCGGGCGTGCCCGGCGCCGAAAAGCCTTCCGCAAACGCCAAGGTCATCGCGCCGAACGCGAGCGACAACCCGGCCCATTGCTTCAGCGACAGCGACTCACCGCGGGCGATGAAGGGCATACCCAGCGCCACGACAAACGGCGCGAGGTAGATGAACACGACCATGCGCGACGCGCTCGTGAATTGCAGCCCGATGAAGATGCAGGCGAACTCGCCCGCGAACAGCAGGCCTGCGAGCAAGCCGCCGGCGCCGCTGCCGTCTCGCTCGAAGAGCCGGATGCCGCGCGACGCGGACCAGACCCACACCAGCGCCCCGGCCACCGCGGAGCGCAGGCCCGCCTGCCACAGCGGGCCGATCTCGGTCAGCGCGGCCTTGGCTGCCACCTGGTTGATGCCCCACAGCAGGCAGCAGCCCAGCAGCAGGGCGATGGCACGAGGGTCGAGATGGCTGTGGCGCGACGTGGGGCTCATGGGCCCGTATGCTGCCAGCATGTCTGACGTGATCCTCGTGGGCGGCGGCGTGATGGGTGCCGCGACCGCCTGTTTCCTGGCCCGCGACCATGCCGCTTCCGTGACGGTCGTCGAGCGCGACCCGTCGTACGCGCAGGCGTCGAGTTCGCTGTCGCTCAGCTCCATCCGGCAGCAGTTCTCGCAGCCGGTCAACATCGCGCTGTCCCGCTGGAGCATCGCCTTCCTGCGCCGCGTGGCCGACGAGCTCGCGACCGACGACGACCGCCCGGCGCTCGGCCTGGTCGAGCCGGGCTACCTGTACCTGGCCACCGCCGCCGGCGAGCCCGGCTTGCGCGACCTGCATGCGGTGCAGCGCGCCGAGGGCGTGGACGTGGCGCTGCTGTCGCCCGCCGAGCTGTCGGCGCGCTTCCCGTGGCTGGCCACGGACGACCTCGCGCTCGGTTCGCTCGGCCTGAGCGGCGAGGGCTGGTTCGACGGCCCGGCCCTGCACCGGGCGTTCCGCCGCAAGGCGCAGGCCTTGGGCGTGCGCTTCCTCACCGGCGACGTGGTCGGCTTCGACACGCGGGCCGACCGCGTCACGGCCGTGCGCTGCGCCGACGGACGCCTCATCGGCGGCGGCGCCTTCGTCATCACGGCCGGTGCGTGGAGCGCACCACTCGGCGCGGCGCTGGGTGTCACGCTGCCCGTCACCGCCCGCAAGCGCGATGTCTTCGTGCTGGAGACACCGGCAGCGCTGCCCGGCTGCCCGCTGGTCATCGACCCGAGCGGCTTCTGGTTCCGCCCCGAAGGCGCGCTGATCCTGGCCGGCGGCCCGCCGCGGGGCGAGGATGCCTGCGACGCCCCGCTGCACGACATCGACCGCGGTCTGTTCGAGGACCTGCTGTGGCCCACGCTCGCTGCGCGCGTGCCCGCGCTGGAGGCGCTGCGTGTGCGCTCGGCCTGGGCCGGCTACTACGAGATGAACGACGTCGACCACAACGGCCTGGCCGGTGCGCTGCCGGGTTATGCCAATGCCTACACCGCCTGCGGCTTCTCGGGTCACGGCATGCAGCAGTCGCCCGCGGTCGGGTACTCGATGGCCCGGCTGATCGCGGGCGGGGACGCGCCGCTGATCGCCGCGCTCGCCCCGCAGCGGCTGCTCGACGGGCACCGGCTCGTCGAGGCCAACGTCATCTGACTCAGCGGCGGCGCGGGGCCTTCTTGGCCGCAGCGCCCTTGGCTGGCGGCGCGCTGCGCACGTAGCGCGTGGCCGTCAGCTTGTCCGAGACGGCGCTCGTCTTGTTGTCGACATAACCCCAGCCGCGCATCGCGATGCGCACCATGGCGTCGGACGGGTCGGCGCCCGGGCCCTTGGGATGCACGACCCACACCGTGTTGCAGATCATGTCGGCATGGAACTCCGCCATGCGCGGCAGTTCCGACGCACTGCTCAGCACCGCCACCAGCATGCGCGCCTCGCGCATGTTCGTCGTGATGCCACCGGCCAGGGCCTCGGCCAGGGCCGGGTCCAGCGAGCCCACCGTCGGGCCGATGAGCAGGGCCGGGTTCTCGGCGCTGACGCCCAGCTTGGCCGCCAGCGTGGGCGGCGGCGTCTGCAGCTTCTTGAGCCAGCGGGCGGCTTCCTTCTCGCCCAGCGTGAGGGCGACAGCCTCGTCGCCGTGCTCGAAGCGCAGGTCATCACCCTCCACGCGCAGGTTCTGCAGCGCGGCGATGGCCCACTTGCGCTTGAGCGCGCCGCGCAGCACGACGGTGGTCGATTCGAGCAGCGCGGTGGCCTCGGCGGCTTCAGCGCCCACGCGGGCGGGGCAGAGGGCTTCACGTCCCATGGGGGCTCCTGGTCTTGCGGTTCATGACCGCGATTGTCAGGGCCCAGGCGATCAGGCCAGCCGCAGCGCCGCTCAGGTGGGCAAAGGGCGCGACGGCGAAGTCGAACCCCTCGGTGAGGCGCAATGCGGCGCCGAGGGGTTGCTCGAGCGCGATCTTGAGCGCGAGGCCCAGCGCGATGCCGCCCCCGATCCAGCGCTCGCGGCCAGGGTGCGTCAGCAGGGTGAGGGCGGCGATGGCGGCCATCGCATGCAGTTCGCCCGACAGGCCACCGTAGCGTTGCAGCGCGGGCTTCAGCAGCAGGCCGAGCTGGGTCAGCGGCAGCGCGATGAGGCTCGCGACGGCCTCCCGCCGACCCAGGCCGCCGCGCCAGCCGAGCAGGGCCAGGACGGCGCAGCCGGCGAGGTTGGCGGCGAGGTGCAGGGGGGTCCAGTGGACGAAGGCGGCGGTGAGGGTGCGCCACGGTTGGGTGGCGAGGAGGGTGGGTTGCCAGTCGAGCAGGTCGTGTGGGAGCGGCCAGGCGGCGAGGCTGGTGGTGGCCAGAAGGGCGCAGAGGAGGGGCCAAGGGTGGCGGGGGGTCATCGGCTGCGCCATGAGTGGGTGGTTTCAAGTACCTCGGCCGGCTGGCGAGGCCGGTGCCGGGAGTTCGCCCCGGCGGGCGACCTACTTTTTGGGCGACCAAAAAGTAGGCAAAAAGTCGCCCCTGCAAAACCGCCCCT
>RXJW01000161.1 GCA_003963005.1 Burkholderiales bacterium | reverse complement strand
AGTTCGGCTGTTTCACGCGCTCCCCTTCCAAACCGCCGAGAAGCGCAGCGCAGTGGCGGTTTTGCAGGGGCGACTTTTTGCCTACTTTTTGGTCGTCCAAAAAGTAGGTCGCCCGCGGGGGCGAACTCCCCGCTGGGCCGTGCCAGAAAGCCGAATGCAAAGCGAAGCGCCCCCATCACGCCACCTTCTTCAACTTCGGATCCAGCGCATCCCGCAGCCCATCCCCCATCAAATTGATGGCCAGCACCGTCACCAAAATCGTCAACCCCGGCAGCGTCACGACCCACGGCGCCCGCGTGATGTAGTCGCGCGCTGCCGACAGCATCGTGCCCCACTCGGGTGTGGGCGCCTGCACGCCCAGCCCCAGGAACCCGAGGCCCGCCGTCTCCAGGATGGCCGACGAGAAGGACAGCGTCGCGTTCACGATCAGCGGTGCCATGCAGTTGGGCAGCACCGTGATGAACATCAGCCGCCACACGCCCGCCCCGGCCACGCGGCTGGCGGTGACGTAGTCGCGGTGGATCTCGCCCAGGGCCGCGGCGCGCGTGAGCCGCACATAGCCGGGCAGCGCACCGATCGCGATCGCGATCACGGTGTTGACCAGGCCGGGGCCGAGGATCGTGATCACGCAGATGGCGAGCAGCAGCGCCGGCAGTGCCAGCACGATGTCCATCACGCGCATGATGGCCGGCGACAGCCAGCGGTCGAAGAAGGCGGCCAGCAGCCCCAGCAGCACGCCGGGCAGCAGGGACATCACCACCGCCGCCAGGCCGATGCCGAGCGACACCCGGCCGCCGTACAGCAGCCGGCTGAGCATGTCACGGCCGAGTTCGTCGGTGCCCAGCAGGAAGCGCGTGCTGCCGCCCTCGGCCCAGACCGGCGGGGTCAGCATGAAATCGCGGTACTGCTCGATCGGGTCGTGCGGGGCGATCAGCGGCGCCAGCACCGAGGCCAGCGCGATGGCCGCAAACACCAGCAGCGCGATGAACGCACCGCGGTTGGCCGTGAAGCCCAGCCAGAACTCGCGCAGCGGGCCGGGCGGCTCGATCGGCTCATTCAGCACGGCGCTCATGGGTGCACCCATCGCGCGACGCGCGGTCCCGCCAGGCGGGAGCGAGCTTGCTTGGGGCGGCCCTGTGCTGCACTCATGCACGGCCCTCCTGCAGATCCAGCCGCGCCTCGACGCGGTCCAGCCCGGGGGCGAGGCCGTTCACTTCGCGTTCGGTCACTTCAAAACCCTGCTTCACGAAAAAGCCTTCACTCAATTGGCTCGTGGTGATGGTGACCGCCCGCACCCCCGGTGTGGCGCGCAGGGCCTGCACGCGGGCCGCGAGCAGCGCCTGCCCCACCCCCTGGCGGTGCACGCCGCGGTCCACCAGGCCCCAGCACAGGCGGCCTTCGTCCCCCCGCGCGTACCAGCCGCCGCAGGCGACCACGCGGCCATCGCGTTCGGCCACGAGATAGTCCGCCGGCACGGCCCGCAGCCAGTCTTCGAACTCTGGCCGCTCATGCGGCGCGAAGAACTGCGGCACGTTGCTGTCGAACAGCGCGAGGCAAGCCGCCAGGTCAGCCGCCACGTACGGGCGCAACTGCACGGCGGCGCTCAATGGCCACCTCCGCGGATGCGCGGGTTCACGACGCCATACAGCACGTCGACGATCAGGTTCACGCCGATGAAGGTCAGCGCCGAGATCAGGATGCCGGCCTGCACGACGGGATAGTCGCGCCGGGCGATCGAGTCGATCAGCCACTTGCCGATGCCCGGCCAACTGAAGATGGTTTCTGTCAGCACCGCGCCGGCGAGCAGGCTGCCGGTCTGCAGGCCCACGACCGTCAGCACCGGGATCAGCGCATTGCGCAGCGCATGCACCACCACCACGCGCGTGGGCGACAGGCCCTTGGCGCGCGCCGTGCGCACGTAGTCTTCGCGCAGCACTTCCAACATCGACGAGCGCGTCATGCGCGCCACCACGGCCAGCGTGCTGGTGCCGAGCACCAGCGCCGGCAGGATCAGGTGCATCAGCGCCGACTTGAAGGCGCCTTCCTCGCCCGACAGCCAGGCGTCGATCAGCATGAAGCCGGTCAAGCGTTCGGGGTCGAACTCGATGCCGATGCGGCCCGACACCGGCGTCCAGCCCAGCTGCACCGAGAAGAACATGATCAGGATCAGGCCCCACCAGAACACCGGCATCGAGTAGCCGACGGTGGCCATGCCCATCACGCCCTGGTCCAGCAGCGAGCCGCGCTTCAGCCCGGCGCTCACGCCCAGCAGCAGGCCCAGGCCCACGGCGAAGATCAGCGCGGCCGTCGCCAGCTCGACCGTCGCCGGGAACAGCGCGGCGAACTCCTTGCTGACCGGCTCGCGGCTCACGAGGCTCTGGCCGAGGTCGCCCTGGAGCAGCTTGCCCACGTAGTCGGCGTACTGCACCGGCAGCGGCTGGTCCAGCCCCATGCGCTTGACGAGGGCGGCGTGGGTCTCGGGGTCGAGCCGGCGCTCGCCCATCATCACCTCGATGGGGTCGCCGGGCACGAGGCGGATCAGGCCGAAGGCGACGATCGTGATGCCGATCAGCGTCGGCACCAGCGTGGCCAGGCGTTTGAGCAGGAAGGCGAACATGCCGCGGGCCTACCAGCGCGAGGTGTAGGGCCGCGTCTCGCCCTCGGCGGCGCCGGCCACGCGCATCGTGGCCGGCGTGGAGGCCACCTCGATCAGGGCGGCCGTTTCGGCGTCCACGGTGCCGGAGATGTCGCGCGGGCGGTACTTCATCTGGAAGGTGCTCACCACCTCCCGGGTCAGCACGTCCATCTGGCCGGAGCGTGACACGTTGTAGCCGATGCGCGCGAGGCGCTCCTGCAGCCAGGCCACGTCGCGCGGGGCGACTTCATGCTCCAGCGTCTTCACGACCACCGACGGGCCGTCGGGCCACGGGATGAGGCCGGCGTCGGCAAGCTGCTTCCACGGGAAGTTGGGGCCGGGGTCCTGCTTGCGGCCGGGGGCGATGTCGGCGTGGCCGATGATGCGTTCCGGGCGCACGTTGTGGCGCTTCTGGATGTCGCGCACCAGGGCGATCACTTCGTCGACCTGGGCCTGCGGGAAGGGCGCGTAGACGCGGCCGCCCGGGCCGTCCACGAAGCCGGCGTTGACGATCTCGATGCCGATCGAGGCCGAGTTCAGGTTGGTGTTGCCGGCCCAGAAGCTGGCCCCGGCATGCCAGGCACGGCGGTTCTCGTCGACGAGCGCGTAGCTGGCCACCGGGTTGTCGCGCACGAGGTAGTGGGCCGACACCTGGCCGCCGGTGGTCAGCACCTTCAGCGACTTCTCCCAGTCCAGCACGGTGTAGTGCAGCACGATGTAGAGCGCGCGGCTGTCCTGGTTCTGCGAGGTGTAGCGGCGGTCGATGTTGGGGGCGCGGACGGCGACGCCAGGTGCAACCACCGGCGGCCCAGCCTGGGGCAGCGGGGCTGCGGCGGTTGGCGACGGGGCGTCCCCGGCAGGCGCGGGTGGCGGCGCCACGCTGGCGCAGGCGCTGAGCAGCAGGGCCAGGGCGACGGCGAAAAGGGTGGATTTCATGCGTGGGGCGGGCGTGGCCGGAGGCCGGATTGTTGCAGCGCACCGTAGGTCCTGACCCCGGGCCTCCCCGCAGGAGGCATGTCGGACCGCCATGCGGGTATGAGCGCAGGTGATGACGGGCCTGACGAGGCCAGAATGTGCTGCATGAGCTACACGACGCTGCACGCCATTCCCTCGGCCGAGACCTACCGCCGATTGCGGACCGGGGCCGGCCTGAGCGCCAAGACCGCCGAGGCCGCGGCGCGGGGCCTGCCGAACACGCTGTTCGCCGTCCAGGTGCTGCACGAGGGCGAGCCCATCGGCATGGGTCGCGTCATCGGCGACGGCGGCACGGCCTTCCAGGTGGTCGACATCGCCGTGCTGCCCGCGCACCAGGGCCGGGGCCTGGGCAAGCGGATCATGGCCGACATCGCCGGCTGGCTGCAGGCGCATGTGCCCGAGACGGGCTATGTGAGCCTGCTGGCCGATGTGCCGGCCGATGGCCTGTATGCCCAGCACGGCTTCGTGCACACCGCCCCGCGCACCGTGGGCATGGCCTGGAAGCGGCCGGCGCCATGACGCGCTGGCTCGCCGTGCTGGCGCTCGCGGTGGCGACGAGCGCATCCGCCAAGACCCTGACCGTCTGCACCGAGGCCAACCCCGATGGCTTCGACTACTCGCTCTTCCACGCCAACTCCACGGCGGATGCGTCCTCCGAGGCGCTGTACAACCGCCTCGTCGAGTTCGAGCCGGGCACGACGCGCCTGGTGCCGGCCCTGGCCGAGCGCTGGGAGATCAGCCCCGACGGCCGCAGCTACACCTTCCACCTGCGCCCGGGCGTGGCCTTCCACACCACGCCCTGGTTCAGGCCGACGCGGCCGCTGCAGGCGCAGGACGTCGTCTACAGCGTCATGCGCCAGATCGACCCGCGCCACCCCTGGCACGGCCAGGCCCGGCCGGGCTGGTACTACGCATCGGCGATGCAGCTCGCCGGCCTCGTGCAGCGCGTGGTGGCGGTGGACGAGCTCACCGTGCGCTTTGAGCTGACCCGGCCCGAGGCCCCATTCCTGGCCAACCTCGCGATGGGCTTCCTGAGCGTGCTGTCGGCCGAGTACGCACAGCAGCTCGAAGCCGCCGGCCGCCTGGCCGACATGAACCTCAAGCCGGTGGGCACCGGGCCCTTCGTCTTCCGCAGCCACGTGAAGGACGCGGTCGTCCGCTATGACGCCAACCCGACCTACTTCCGCGGTCGCGTGGCGTTGGACAAGCTGATCTTCTCGATCTCGCCCGACCCCGCCGCGCGGCTGCAGCGGCTGAAGGCCGGCGAGTGCGACGTGGCGCTCTACCCGGTGCCGCAGAGCTGGGATGACATCCGCCGCGACACGCGCCTGAAGCTGCTCACCGGCCCGGGCCTGGTGACCACCTTCGCCGCGCTGAACGTCACGCACAAGCCGCTGGACGACCGCCGCGTGCGCCAGGCCCTGGTGCTCGCCACCGACCGCCCCGCGGTGGCCCGGGCCATCTACAGCGGAGCCGCCGCCCCGGCGGGCAACCCCTACCCACCTTCGCAATGGAGCTACGACGAGTCGGCCGCCCCGCCGCGGCAGGACCTGGCGAAGGCGCGCGAGCTGCTGAGGGCGGCCGGCGTGGCCGATGGCTTTGCACTCAAGCTGTGGATTCGCGCCGGCGCCGGCGCCACCAACCCCAACCCGCGCGCCACGGCCGAGCTGCTGCAGGCCGACTGGGGGCGCATCGGCGTGAAGGTCGACGTCGTCACGCTGGAGTTCGGCGAACTGCTCAAGCGCACGCGCGCCGGCGAGCACGATGCGACGCTGCTCGCCTGGGCCTCGGACAACGGCGACCCCGACAACTTCCTCACGCCCAACTTCGGCTGCGCGGCGGTGGCCGGCGGCAGCAATGTGTCGCGCTGGTGCCGGCCCGAGTTCGACGCCCTGCTGGCCGAAGCCCGGCAGGCCGCCGAGGCCCCGCGGCGGGACGCCCTCTACCGCCGCGCCCAGGCGCTCTACCGCGAGGACGCGCCCTGGGTGCCGCTGGTCTATCCCACCTACGCGATCGCCACGAGCCAGCGCGTCGTGGGCCTGACGGTCAGCCCCTTCGGGCTCAACAACTACGCCAAGGTGGACCTCCGATGAAGATCGCCGACATGAACTGGATGCAGGTGGAGGCCTACCTGCAAGGCGATGACCGCTGCCTGCTGCCCATCGGCTGCACCGAGCAGCACGCCACGCTCAGCCTGGCGGTGGACGCGATCCTGGCCGAGCGTGTGGCCGTGGAGGCCGCCGAGCCGCTGGGCGTGCCGGTGTTCCCGGTGCTGCCCTTCGGCATCACGCCGACCTTCATGAGCTACCCGGGCACGGTCACGCTCAAGGTCGAGACGATGCTGCGCGTGGTGACCGACCTGCTCGACAGCCTCGATCACCACGGCTTTCGCCGCATCCTCATCGTCAACGGCCACGGCGGCAACCAGCCGGTGGCAGCCCTCATCGGCGAATGGATGGCCGCCCACCCGCGCACTCGGGTGCGCCTGCACAACTGGTGGAACGCACCGCGCACGCTGGCCTACGTGAAGTCCATCGACCCGCAGTCGGCCCACGCCTCCTGGATGGAGAACCTGCCGTGGACGCGCCTGCCTGGCGTCACGCAGCCCGAAGGCCGCAAGGCGCCCGTCGACTATCAGCGTTATGCCGTGCTGCCGCCCGACGGCGCGCGGGCGCTCGCCGGCGACGGCAACTTCGGCGGCGCCTACGAGCGGCCGGATGCCGAGGTGTTGGCGATGTGGCGCATTGCCGTCGAGGAGACGCGGGCGCTGATCGACGGGCCGTGGGCTTGAGCCGCCCTCTGGCCAACCCTGGCGAGGCGCCGCACGGTTGTCGGGGGCAGCCGCAGTTGCGGCGAAGGCGTGGTGCCCCTGAAATGCGGGACGACGCCTGACCCTGACTGGGAGAGACCCTGCGGCTTGACCACTGCGCCGTGGCGACGTTCGAGGCGCGCATGGCGGATGGCGCTTCAGCAGAACACGCCGCACCGGTGGACACTGCCGAACTGCCTCCACCGGCGGTGCCCGAGGCGCCAAGCACGACGCTGAGCGACATGGCGCGCCTGCCGCTGCCGGCCATGCCCGTTGCAGCACCGATGGCGACACCTGTGCCCGTTGCGGCACCGGCGCTCGATACCGCGATCCCTGTTGCCGACATGGGGGCGTGTGAGGTCCACCGATGTCCCTGAGCTTGAATGTGTATCTGGAAGACGCGCTGAATACCGAAGCGGTGTTTGCCATCCTGAGCGCGGCAGTGCCATGGAGCGCGGTGTCTCGCCATGATCGCCGGGCCCTGATTCAAGGCAAGATTCCCGGTGGATGTGGCAGTGTCCTGATCGCGGATCGGCAGCGTCAGCAGCTTTGTTTGGAGATGTACGGCATCCGGCCCCATGTCTATGCCTCCTTCGATCCTGACAAGTTCCTGCCGTACGAGGAGGCCTGTGTGCCTGTCCTGGACAGCATCGCTTCCTTGATCAAGGCGACGCACGGCAATGCCGTGGCGGCTGCGGGCGAAACCCCATTCCTGCGCCGTGTCGACGGCACGGCGACCCTTTTCAACGAAAGCGGAATTTTCAGTGCCGACGCAGGCAACCGGTGGCGCGGCAAGTTCGACCTCCCGCACGACTTCAAGCCGCGTTTCGAGCGCTGAGGCGGCTTCAACGCCGGCGCGGCGTGGCGGTCTTGTTGCTCGTGCTTCGGGTGGCTTTGCGTGCGGGCTTGTCAGCCGCAGTCGACTCGATCGCCTGCAGTGGCGCGAGCGCCGCCAGCGCGTCCAGCAGCGTCAGCAGGCGCTGCAGGTAGCCGGGCGACAGGCTTTTCAGCTCCTGCAGCGTGCGGGCGACGAGCACCTGGCTGTTCAGCGGCCCGAGGTGCTCGGGCACCGGCGCGCTCACCTCCGCCAGCCGCTGCGTCAGGCGCAGGCGGCGCCAGGTGCCTTCGTGCGCCTGCACGTGGCGCAGCTCCGGGCCGGCCGATTGCAGTTGCGCCACGAGCAGGCCCAGTGGGCTGGGCGCGCGGGCCGGTAGCACGGCCACCGGGGCCGCGTCGGTCACTTCGGCGTGCTGCAAGAGCCGCGCGACCAGCCGCTCGCGCAGCGCGCCCGACTGCGCGGCCGCGCGCCGGGCGAGGCCTTCCAGCACGCGCTGGCGCACCGGGTCGGCCTTGGCGCGTGCGGCCACCCAGGCGAGCGGGTCGTGCAGCGCGTCGTCCATCACGGGGCCGAGGCAGCCGCGCGGCGGGGGCGCGGCGTGGGGGCGATCTCGACGCGCCGGTTCAGCGCGCGGCCGGCCGCGTCGTCGTTGGAGGCCACCGGCCGCTGCGGGCCGAAGGCGGCGGCGAACACCGCGTCCGGCGGCAGGCCTTCGGCCATCAGCGCGCGGGCCACGGTCAGCGCACGCTGGGCCGACAGCTCCCAGTTGTCCGCGAACTTCGGGGCGCCCTTGCCCGTGATCAGGCCGCGGTCATCGGTGAAGCCGCTCACCATCAGGATCTCGTCGCGCTGCGCGAGGTAGGTGCGCAGCGGTGTGGCCAGGCTCTTGATCAGCGCGCGGCCATCGGCATGGAGCTGGTCGGAGCCGATCGCGAACAGCACCGCGCCGCTGATGCCGATGCGCCCCTCCACGAGGGTGATGCGCCCGTCGGCCAGCGGCCCGGCCAGCGCCCGCTCCAGCGCCTCGCGCCGCGCTTGCTCGGCCTGGCGCTGGGCCACCTCGGCCTGCAGCTGGTTGGCGAGGTCCAGCTGCCCGACCAGCGCGGCCGCCAGCACCAGCACGAAGGCCCCCAGCACGCCGGCCATCAGGTCGCCGAACGCGGCCCACGCGGGCGTGCCGACGCCTTCCTGTTCGATCTCCAGCGGCTCATCCATGGGCCGCCGCCCCTTGCAGTGCGTCCAGCACCTGCTTCTGGGAGCCCAGGCACAGATCGATCACCTCGCGGGCCTGGGCCACGTAGTAGCCCAGCTGCTCGTCGCTGCGGGCCATCGCGCCGCCCAGGCGCTCTTCCAGTGCCGACAGGTGCTGCACCAGCTCGGCATTGGCCGACTGGTACTGCGCCACCGCGGCACCAAAGCCCTCGCCCAGGCTCGCCATCTCGGCCGCGCTCGCGGCAATCGTCGTGGCCGCCTCGGCCAGCGCCTGGCCCGTGGCGCCGGACTGTTCGGTGAAGCGCTGGCCCAGCGCTTCCAGCTGCTCGGCGGAGCGCCCCACCAGAGTGTCGACCTGCGAGGCGGCACTGCCGATCAATCCGTCCAGCGCGGCCCGCTGTTCGCCCGCCGCCTGCTGCAGCGAGGCCAGCAGCGTCGACACGGTCTGCATCAGCTCGGCGCGCTCGGCCAGCGCCGCACGATCCTGGGCCTGGCTCTGGGCCAGCTGCTCGCGCAGCGCGGCCACCACTTCCACGGCGGCACGCGGGGCTTCGCCGGCCGCCTTCAGCAGCGCCCCGGCTTCGGTCAGCGTGCTGCGGGCCTGGGCCTCGGCCTGAGCGACGAGCTCGCGCGTGTGCGACAACAGGCCGTCGGCGAGCTGCTGTTGCTGCGCGGCCTGCGTGGCCCCCGCCGCCTGCAGCTCGGTGCGCCAGGCGGCCAGGCGTTCGGCGTCGTGCCGCGCATGGGCCGACTGCAGCTCGCCGTGCGCCTGCGCGATGGCGGCGATGGCGGCCTGCGTCTGTTCATGGAAGCGGGCGGTCAGCTCGGTGAGCGCGGCGTGGGCGCGCTCACCGCTCGTGGCGAGCAGCTGCTGGGCGGCCTCGCGCTGGGCGGCCAGCAGCTGCTCATTGGCGGCGCGCTGCTCGGCCAGGGCCTGGGCTTCGGCGCGGGCCTCGGCGCGGCGCTGGGCATCGAGCTCACCCTGCCGCGCGGCGTGGCGGGTCTGCGTCTCGGCGATGCGGCCCAGCAGGTCCTGCGTCTGGGTGGCGAAGCCGGTGGTCAGCTCGGTCAGGGCGTTCTGGGCGCGGGCGCCGCTGTCGGCCAGCAGTTGCTGGGCCGCTTCGCGTTGTCCGGCGAGCAGGCGTTCGTTGGCCAGACGCTCGGCGGCAAGGGCCTCGCGCTCGGCTTGCAGCGCGGCCTGCTGCCGGGCGTCGCGTGCGGCTTGGGCGGCTTCGCGGGCGGCGTCCTGTTCGGCCTGGGCGGCCTGCTGGCGGGCTTGCGCCTCGGCCAGCGCCGCGGCCTGCGCGGCCAGGGCCGCGCGGCTGTCTTCGGCGATGCGGGCGGCACCGGCCTCGAAGTGGTGGGCCACCGCGCCCAGCTGATCCGCCACTTGCGCGCCCACCCGCTCGTGCAGGGCCGAGGCCTCGCGGGCAATGCCGGCCATGGCGGCCTCGGCTGCCGGCTGGAGGGCGGCGCCGGCCAGGCGCGCGCTCTCGGTCAGGCTGTGGCGCAAGGTGGCGTCCACGCTGGCGGCCAGGGCCGTGTAGGCCTGGTGCGTGTCGCCGTGAAACTGCTGGTTCTGCGCGGCGAGCTGGTCTCCGATCTGGCGGGCAAAGGTCTGGAGCTGGGCGACGAGTTCGAGCTGCTGCTGACGCGCCAGCTCGACGGCGGCCGCACGCGCCGCCTCGTCGGCGAGGGCACGCTGGTGCGCCGCGGTCAGCGGGCGCAGTCGGCCCAGCAGGGCCACGTCCAGCCGGCCCGAGACGTCCGCCCGTTCGCGCCGTGCCAGCGCGACCATCAGGCCGAGCATGGCCGAGCCGGTCACGCCGGCCACGCTGGCGCTGAAGGCCAGGCCGAGACCCTGCACCGGCGCGCCGAGCGCGGTGCGCAGCGCGGCGAGATCGGCCGTCTGCCCCAGGGCCGAAGCGGTGCTGCTCAGCGTGATGACGAGGCCGATGAAGGTGCCCAGCATGCCCAGCAGCACCAGCAGCCCGGCCAGCGCCGGGGCCAGCGACAGGCCGGGCAGCGCCACGCGCAGGCCTTCCAGGCGCTGCTGAACGGCGGCGCGCAGGCTGGCCGGCAGCGTCTCGACCCACGTGGCGCTCGGCTCGGCGGCCAGGGCCGTGTCCAGCTCGCGGCTCGAACGGCGGAAGGCGCGCAGCTCCACCACGCCGAGCGCGAAGAAGGCCGCGATCAGCAGCGTCATCGCCAGGGCCACGGGGTGGTGGCGGCTCGCGGCCAGTGCCGCTCCGGCGATGCCGGCCAGGCCGGCGACCAGGGCGAAGGGGTAGAGGGCGTTCAGCAGGCGGTTCATCGGGCGGTGTCGTCGTGCAGGGCCTCGATCAGGCCCAGTACCGGTTGGAGTCGGAGGTCGAGCTCGGCCCGCAGCAGGCGCTGCAGGTCAGCCCAGAAGCGCGCCCGCCAGCCGCGGGGGTCGGCAGCGTGGTGGCGTTCGGCGCGGTGGGTCAGCAGGGCAGGCAGTGCGGCCAGGCGTTCGCGTTCGGGGCCCGAAGTGGCGCGCTCGATCAGCGCGTCGAGCTGCGCGAGGCGGGCGAGGTGGCCGGCGCTGTCGGCCAGGTGCGGGCGCAGCCGCTCGCGCAGCGTGGCGATGCGCGCGGCCATGCTGCGCTGCTGCTGCGCGTGGTGGAGGCGATAGGGGGCGAGCAGATCGGCCAGCGGCACGCCGGCCGGGGCGGGTTCTGCCGATTCGCGGGCCAGCAGGGCGTCGTCGAAGGCAGCGGTCAGCTCGGCCTGCAAGCGGGCGAGGGCGGCGCCGGCCCAGTCCCGGGCCTGCGCGATGGCCGAGGGGTTGACGCCGCCGGGCGACGGCGCGGCCAATACCTGCGACAAGCCAATGGCATCCGCCCAATTCAGCCAGCCGCCCAGCCGCTCGGCCACGGGGCCCGCAGGCGCCGGGGTGACGCCCCATTGCAGCAGCAGCCGGGCCAGGGGCTCGGCGGCGGCGGGCTGCTGGGCGGGCAGTGTCATGGCAGGGGCGGCGCGCAAGGCAAAAGGGCGGGATTTTAGTGATGCCTCTCGCCGCGGACACCCCGGCGTCATGCGGGCGCCGCGCGCGCGGCGCAGAATCGCGGCCATGCATTCCCACGACCTCTCCGAATGGCGGCACGAGCACGTGTTCGACGGCGGCAATGCCGCAGCCGAGCGCGGCACGCGCTGGGTGATGTGGATCACGCTCGCGATGATGGCGGTCGAGATCGCCGCGGGCTGGTTCTACAACTCGATGGCGCTGCTGGCCGACGGCTTTCACATGAGCAGCCACGCGGTGGCCATCGGCCTGAGCGCCTATGCCTACGCCACCGCGCGCCGCCATGCCAACGACCCGCGCTATGCCTTCGGCACCTGGAAGATCGAGGTGCTGGGCGGCTTCGCGAGCGCGGTGTTCCTGCTGGTCGTCGTAGTGCTGATGGCCTGGGGGTCGATCGAGCGCCTGATCAAGCCCGAACCCATCCATTACCCGGAGGCGATGGCGATTGCGGTGCTCGGCCTGGTCGTGAACCTCGTCTGTGCGCTGATCCTCGGGCAGGCGCATGACCGCGGCCATCATCACGGGCACGACCACGGCCATCACCATGGACATGGCCATGATCATGATCATGGGCATCACCACCATGACCTCAACCTGAAGTCGGCCTACCTGCATGTCATCGCGGACGCTGCGACGTCGGTCGCCGCCATTGCAGCGCTGGCCGGCGGCTGGTGGCTGGGCTGGGCGTGGCTGGACCCCGTCATGGGCCTGGTGGGGGCTGTGCTGGTGGCGGTGTGGGCGCGCGGCCTGATCGCCGAGACGAGCCGCGTGCTGCTGGACCGCGAGATGGACCACCCGGTCGTCGACGAGATCCGCGAGGTGATCGCCGAGCGCGGTGTCGCCTCGCACACGCTGATCGCCGACCTGCACGTCTGGCGCGTGGGCCGCGCGACCTATGCCTGCGCGATGAGCGTCGTCACGCACGACGCCGCGCTCACGCCGCGCGAGGTGCGCGACTGGCTGTCGGTGCACGAGGAGATCGTGCATGCCACCATCGAGATCCACCGCTGCCCCGACGACCACTGAGCCCATGGCCACGTCTCCCTCTTCCAACACCGCCCCGAACGCCGACATCGAGCTGCGCAACCGCTGCACCCGCTGGTTGAACGGCCACCGGCCTCTGCGCAGCATGCGCGAGTCGCTGCTCGCGCTGGCCGAGATGCCCGAGGCCGCGATGCCGCTGGACGTCTACGGCCAGGGCGACGCGATGCAGGCACTGGAGGCCGAGGTCGCCACGCTGCTGGGCAAGCCGGCGGCGCGCTTCATGCACAAGGGCGTGGCCGCGCAACTGGCCGCACTGCGCGTGCATTGCAGCGATGGCGACGGGCCGGTGGCGCTGCATCCGCAGAGCCACATCGCGATCGACGAGGCCGAGGCCTTCGAGCAGCTGATGCGCCTGCGCGGCCTGCGCATGGGGGCGACCGACACGGTCACCGGGGTCTCCGATCTCGCTGCGCTGCCCGAGCGGCCCGCGGTGGTGACCGTGGAGCTGCCGCTGCGCCGTGGCGGCTACCGCCTGCCGGACTGGGACACGCTGGTCGCGATCAGCGCGTGGTGCCGCGAGCAGCGCGTGCCGCTGCACGTCGATGGCGCGCGGCTGTGGGAGGCGTCGGCGCATTACGGCCGGCCGCTGGCCGAGATCGCGGCGCTGGCGGATTCGGTCTACGTGTCGTTCTACAAGGGCCTGGGCGGCCTGGCCGGCTGCGTGCTGGCCGGTTCGCGCGAGTTCATCGACGCGGTCTCGCCCTGGCAGACGCGCCTGGCGGGCAATCTGTTCACGGTCTATCCGATGGTGCTCAGCGCGGTCCAGGGCCTGCGCACGCAGCTCGCGCAGATGCCGGCCTACCGGGCGCGCGCCCGGGCCCTGGCGGCGCGCTTGGCGGCCGAGCCGGGCTGGCGGGTGTCGCCCGAGGTGCCGCAGGTGAATGCCTTCCAGCTGCACCTGCCGGTGGCACCTGAGGCGCTGCGCGATGGGCTGCTGGCGGTGGCGCGCGACGAAGGCTTCTGGCTCGGTGCGCGGGCCGTGGCCTCGCACCTCGTGCCCGGCGGCGCGATGGTGGAGATCGTCATCGGGAACGCCGCCGAAGGCTGGACCGATGCGCAGGCGCTGGCCGCCTGGCGCCGGGTGGTTGCGGCCTGATCAGCGCGGCGGCGTGCGCTCGACGAAGTCGGCCACGTCGTCCAGCACCGGCGCGAGCCAGCGCAAGGGCTTGCCCAAGGCGCCGATCAGCGTCGCGTGGCCGACGCGGTCGTAGACCTGCACGGTCACGGGCACCTGCAAGGCCTGCAGACGGCGCGCAAGGCCCTGTGTGTTGCGCTGTGGGTTGACGAGCTGATCATCACGCGCGGCGCCGAGGAAGCTGGGCGGTGCGGCCGGGCTGGCATGTTCGAGTGGCTGGGTGCCGGGCGGATAGTTCGGGTGAAAGAACACCGGCTGCGCGTCGAGGTGGGTGATCGGCAGGAAGTCATACGGCCCGGCCAGGCCGATGAAGCCGGCGAGTTCGCGCGGACTGTGATGCCCCGCAGCGTCCAGCCAGCGTGCGTCCAGCGCCAGCATGGCCGCGTTGTAGGCCCCGGCGCTGTGGCCCATGACGAAGACCCGATGCGGGTTGCCGCCCAGCGTGGCGGCCTGCTGCAGCGCCCACGCCAGGGCCGCGGCGCTGTCGTGAAGGAAGTCGGGGTAGCGCACTTCAGGGTAGAGGCGGTAGTCGGCGATGACCGCCAGGATGCCGCGCGACGCGAGCGCTTCGCCGACAAAGGCGTAGTCGGCGCGCGCGCCGCGGTTCCAGGAGCCGCCGTAGAAGAACACCACCACCGGCCAGCCGCCGGCCGGCGCCGCCTGCGTCGGGCGGTAGACGTCGAGCTGCTGGCGTGCAAGGCCGCCGTAGGCCACGCCTGCCGTTCGCGTGCTGGCGCCGCCGGCGGCCAAGGCGTTGAGGGCGGTCACGGGTGAGCAGGCCGCCAGCACCGCGGCGACCACGAGGAGCGCGAGCAGCGCCCAGCCAAACTTGATCAAAGCCATGGGCGACATACGTCTTCTCCCAGTGGCGGGATGCATGCTGCCAAGAAAAACGGCCGCCTGGATGACTCCGGGCGGCCGTTTCGGGGACGGATCAGATCAGCGACGGGCGCCGGCGGTGGGCGCGGGGCGCGGGCCACCGAGGTGACGGAAGGTGATGCGGCCCTTGGTCAGGTCGTAGGGCGACATCTCCAGCGACACGTTGTCGCCGGCCAGGATGCGGATGTGGTGCTTGCGCATCTTGCCGCCGGTGTAGGCGATGACCTTGTGGCCGTTCGTCAGCGTCACGCGGAAGCGCGAGTCCGGCAGGATTTCGTCGACGACGCCGTGCATTTCGATCAGTTCTTCTTTGGCCAAGTGTGGGGCTCCGTTTGCGAGGTGTTGACGGGGGCCGGGCCCGAAGGCCCTGCCGGCACGAGGTGCGGCCGCTGACCGCAGTCGCCGCTCAGTGGCGGCGCGCCCAGGCCAGTCCTTCTGCCCGGGCGTAGCGCAAGGCGGCCTTGGGGCTCGGGAATTGGGGCGTGAATCGCATGACGCGGTCCACGCTGGCCATGCCGCGACCGGAACGGATCGACACGAGTGCATCGAAACCACCCCCCTCGCGGGCCTGGGTCATGGGTGAAACGAGGAAACGTCCCACCGCGATGTTGTTGTTGTTCTTCAGATTGTTCTTCTTCTGGGTGAGTGCCGCGCCGGCCGGAGCCGGCCGCGGCGTCGGGCGCCGCAGCGCCCGGGCACGCCTTACAGCGTGCGGATGTTGGAGGCCTGCGGGCCCTTGGCGCCTTGCGTCGCTTCGAACGACACCTTGGCACCTTCGGCCAGCGAGCGGAAGCCGCCGCCGTTCTTGATTTCGCTGTGGTGGGCGAACAGGTCCTTGCCGCCGCTGTCAGGCGTGATGAAGCCGAAGCCCTTGCCGTCGTCGAACCACTTCACCGTACCGGTTTCAGTCGTCATGGTGTTTCCTTTGAAAAGAGGGAATGGAGAAACCTCCCGCCAGCGACATGCCGTGCGGGAACAGAAACACTCAAGAACACTCGCCGGGGAGTTGGCTGAAGCGAGCCGCTCGCGAGAAAGGGCCAGGGGATGGCCAGCGGGGCTGCAGATAAGACCTTGAGGAAACGGTCTTGCGCGAATCTATGGCCTGTAATGTACCAGCCGTGTCAAGCCCGTGCCGGTTCCAGGGGCCCGCCAGTGTCTGCAAACTGGCCCTGCCCGGCCCTGAATGCGCGAAGAAATTCGCACGAATGCGCGTCAACGTGGATTTATGAGGGTATTGCAATCGTTGTAAATTGGACCTCGCCGGTTGACGGGCCCGACGAGGGGCGCGGTGGCGGGCATGTCGAGGCCGTCGTTGGGGCGCTCGGCCCGTGCGGCCAGGCGCAGTGGCTGGCCCGCGAGCAACGAGGCGAGCGCCCCCGGGCGACTGGCCCAGGAGACCCGGATGATTCCAGCTGCGCTGCCTCCGGATGAGGCGAATCGCCTGAAGGCGCTGCGCGAGCTCGGCGTGCTCGATACCCCCGCCGAGGCCGCGTTCGACGCGCTGGCCCAGGCGGCTGCGGCCGTGTGCGATGCGCCGATCGCGCTGTTGAGCCTGGTGGATGACCAGCGCCAATGGTTCAAGGCCCGCGTGGGCTTCACGCAGGCCACCGAGACGCCGCGCGACCTGGCCTTCTGTGCCCACGCGATCCTGTACAACGATTTGTTCGAGGTCGGCGACGCCACCTGCGACCCCCGCTTCGTCGACAACCCCCTGGTCACCGGGCCATCGGGCATCCGCTTCTACGCCGGCGTGCCGGTGCGGCTGTCAGACGGCGCGGTGGTCGGCACCGTCTGCGTGCTGGACCGGGTGCCCCGTCAGCTGGGTGACCGCCAGCGCCAGGTGCTGCTCGAACTCGGCCGCACCGCGGCGGCCCTGCTCGACGCTCGCCGCGATGCCCAGGTGCTGGCCAAGAGCGAGGCGCGCTACCGGGCTCTGGCCGAGCTGTCGCCCGCCGGGCTGTTCGTGGGCGATGCCGACGGCCAGTGCACCTACACGAACGGGCGCTGGCAGGAGATCCACGGCCTGACGGCGGAGCAGGCCCTGGGCCTCGGCTGGATGCGCGTGGTGGCGCCGTTGGAGATGCCAAGGCTGAACGCGGCCTGGCGGGCAGCGGTGCAGGAGCGGCGTCAGTTCGACGAAGTCATCGAGATCGTCCTGCCCGACGGCACGCAGCGCTCCGTGCGCAGTCGCTCGTCTCCACAGTTCGACGGCGAAGGCCGCATGACCGGTTTCGTCGGCCTCGTCGAGGACGTGACCGAGGCGCGGCAGCAGCAGGAGCGCCTGAGTGACGAGCGTCAGTACCTGGCCTCCGTCATCGAGAGCACCGGTGTGGGCACCTGGGAATGGCATGTGCCCAGCGGTGCCATGCGCATCAACGAGCGCTGGGCTGCGATCCTCGGCTATGAGCTGGAGGAGCTCGAACCCGTCTCGATCGACACCTGGAAGCGCTTGATGCGCCGCGAAGACCAGGGCCGCGCGCAGGCAGCGCTCAAGCGCCATTTCGCCGGCGAGACGCCGCAGTACCGCTGCGAGTTCCGCATGCGGCACAAGGCGGGCCATTGGGTGTGGGTGCTGGGCGTGGGCCGCGTGCTGTCGCGCCTGGACGACGGTGCGCCCGAGTGGGCGTTCGGCACCCACATGGACTTCTCCGATCAGGTGCGCAACCGCGAGGCCGCCGAGCAGGCCTACCGGCGCATGGAGCTGGCGCTGGACGGCGGCGGCGTGGGACTGTGGGAGTACGACGTGGCCCGTGACACGCTGAGCTGGCACCGGCAGTTGCAGCCGCTGTACGGCCTGCCGGAAGACGCGCCTGCCCCGACGTACCCGCAATGGCTGGCCCTGCTGCATCCGGACGACCGTGCGCGGGTCGAGTCCGACGTGGCGGCCGTCATCCGCGGCGAGCGCACCTACGACATCCGCTTCCGGGTCGTGCGGCCCGACGGCAGCGTGCGCCACATGCACTCGATGGCCCGCTGCCGCCTGGACCGGCGCGGCCGTGTCGCCAGCCTTCTGGGCGCCACCTGGGACACAACCGAGCTCCAGGAGCTGAGCGCCGAACTCGCCGAGCAGCACGAGCTGATGCGGGTGACGCTGAAGTCCATCGCCGACGGCGTCATCACGACCGACGAGCGGGGCCGCGTCACCTGGATGAACCCGGTCTCCGAGCGCATGACCGGCTGGCTGGCCGCCGAGGCGCAAGGCCGGCCGCTGGAGGAGGTGTTCGTCATCCGTTCCGAGGAGACGCGCGCGCCGGCGGCGAACCCGGTGCAGGCCTGCCTGGCCACCGGCGAAGTGGCGAGCCTCACGCCCCAGACCGTGCTGGTCTCGCGCGACGGCACGCATTTCGGCATCGAGGATTCCGCGGCGCCGATCCGCGATGCGCGGGGGCGGCTGCTCGGCGCCGTGCTGGTGTTCCACGACGTGACCGAGCAGCGCCGGCTGAGCTCGGAGATGACCTACCGCGCCAAGCACGATGCGCTGACCGGCCTGGTCAACCGCCAGGAGTTCGAGCACCGCCTGCGCCGGGCGCTGGAGCATGCGCGCCGTGACGGCGCCTGCCACACGCTGCTGTTCATCGACCTGGACCAGTTCAAGCTCGTCAACGACGCCTGCGGCCACCAGGTCGGCGATCTGCTGCTGAAGCAGGTGGCGCAGTTGATCGCCGGCGTGGTCCGGTCCCGCGACACGCTGGCCCGGCTGGGCGGCGACGAGTTTGCCGCGGTGCTGGAGCAATGCACCAGCGAACAGGCCCAGCGGGTGGCGCAGCAGATCTGCGACCGCATGGACGAGTTCCGCTTCGTGCACGACGGGCGGCGTTTCCGGATCGGCGCGAGCATCGGCCTGGTGCAGGTCGACGCCCGCTGGAACGACCTGGCCGATGTGCTCAAGGCAGGCGATGCCGCCTGCTATGCGGCCAAGGAGGCGGGGCGCAACCGGGTGCACACCTGGTACGAGTCCGACCGCATGATCCTGGAGCGCAGCGGCGACATGGCCTGGGCCACGCGGCTCACGCAGGCCCTCGATGACGAACGGCTCGTGCTGTTCGGGCAGCGCCTTCAGCCGCTCGGTGCCGCGCGCGACGGGCTGCACGTCGAAGCCCTGGTGCGCATGCGCCAGACCGATGGCAGCCTCACACTGCCCGGCAGCTTCCTGCCGGCCACCGAACGTTTCGGCCTGGCGCCTCGCCTGGACCGCTGGGTCGTGCGCCATGCGCTGGGCTGGCTGGCTGAGCATGGCCCGAGCTGCGATCTCGCCTGCCTGCATGTGAACCTGTCGGCGCAGTCGCTCGCCGACGCGAGCTTCCGGGGGGATGTCGTGGCGGTGCTGGAGGACGCCGGCGCCGCCGTCTGCCAGGCGCTGTGCTTCGAGATCACCGAGACCGTGGCCCTGGCCAACCTTGGCGAACTGGCCGAGTTCGTGGACGGCGTGCGCGCCCGCGGTGCACGGGTGGCGGTGGATGACTTCGGCGCCGGGGCCTCGCACTTCGGCTACCTGCGCTCGTTGAAGGTGGACCTGATCAAGGTCGACGGTCAGTTCATCAAGGGCATGCTGCGCGACCCGCTGGACGACGCCTCGGTGCGTGGTTTTCTGGAGGTGGCGCGCGTGCTTGGCGTGCAGACCGTGGCCGAGTTCGTCGACGACGAGTCGGTGCTGGCGCGTGTGCGGTCGATGGGCTTCGACTTTGCCCAGGGCTTTCACATCGGGCGGCCGCAACCGCTGGCTGCCTGTGCGGCCAGTCTGTCCTGAGGCCTGCCGCGTTAGGCTTGGGGCATGTGCAGCAACTACAAGCCCGTCACCCTGCAAGACCGTCTGCTGGCTCACTTCGGCGTGGCACGCCCGGAGGATGCCGATCCGCCAGAGCTGACCTACGCCGGCCGCGTGGCGCCCTTCATCGTCCGTGAGGACGATCGCGAGGCGCTGGCCTGCCACCTCGGCCTGTATGGGCTGCTGCCCGACTGGGCGCCCAACCTCGCGTTCGGGCGACGCACCTACAACTGCCGCAGCGAGACGATGCGCAGCAAGCCGAGCTTCCGCGACGCCTGGTTCGCCGGGCGGCGTTGCGTCATCCCGGTGGAGATGCTGTTCGAGAACTGCTGGGAGACCGGCGATCCGGTGCGCTGGGCGATCTGCCGCAGCAATGGCGACCCGATGGCCGTGGCGGGTCTGTGGGGCGTCTGGCACGACCCGCAAGGCCAGCCGGTGCTGTCGTTCACGATGATCACCGTGAATGCCGACGGCCATGGCGTGTTCGGCCGCATGCATCCGCCCGGCGACGAGAAGCGCATGCCGGTCATCCTGCGGCTGGAAGACCAGCAGGCCTGGCTGCACGCCACCCCGGCCGAGGCCCTGGCATTCCTCCGCCCGTTTCCGGCCGAGGGCCTTCAGGCGGAGCCCGACCCCGCTGCCTGGAAGCCGCTGGCCGAGCCCAGGAGCTGGGCGCAGTCCGACGATCTCTTCGCGGACGACTGGCATCGGGCTGCCACCGACCCCAAGGCCCGCGCACTCAAGGCGCGGCGCACGCGGCCGGCGCCCCCGCCACCGAAGCCATCGCCTCCAGCCGATGCGGGGGACACCGGCGACCTGTTCGGCTGAGCGGCGTCAGTCCAGCGGCTGCGTCTGCGGCGTGCGCCGGAACGCGGCCCGGTCGAAGCCCAGCGCCGCGGCGCGGTCTAGCAGGGCGATCAGCGCGGTTTCGTCCATTTGCGGCGTGCGGCTCAGCACCCAGGCGTACTGGCGGCTGGGTGCGCCCACCAGCACCTGGCGGTACTGGTCGTCCAGCGCCAGCACCCAGTAGTCGCCATAGAACGGCCAGAAGAAGCTCACCCGCAGCTTGGCATTGCCGCTGCCCTCCACCACCTTGGCGCGGCCCTTGATGTCGTCCACCCGGCCATCGGCCATCCGGCAGCGGTTGATCACCTCGACCCGGTCGCCGTCCAGCCGGTAGCGCGCCTGCGTGTCGGCCACGCATTGCTTCTGGAAGCGGTTGGGCAGCAGCGCGATTTCGTACCAGGCGCCGGCATACCGGGCCAGGTCCACCTGCGGCACGGTGGGCAGTGGCGCGGGTTCGGCGCCCATCGCCGGCAGCGAGGCCGCCAGCGTGAGGCCGATGGCGATCAAGCATCGAGACATCGGGGAAGGGCAAGACAGGCGCATGACCCGCATTCTGGGCTGAAGTGGCCGTTCCGGCGCCGGCGGGGCCATCCCCTGAAGCAGGTCCCCCGTCCGAGGATCGAGAGGCTCGCCGTACAACCGCTGCCCGCCCCTTGCCCCGGTTGCCGCCATGACGCTCCACTGCCCCGACACCGAGGCCCGCGCGCTGCGCGTGGCTGCTGCCATCCAGGACTTCGACGAGTTGGTCACCAAGCTCGGCATCGGCGCCCGCGGACCGCTTCCCTGGCAGCGGCAACTGGCCGCTCACCTCGACGGGCTCGCCGGGCTGGTGCAAATCCTGCGCATGAGCGTGATGCTGGAGCGCCCTGACGCCGAGGTGCGCGACACCGCACGCGCCCTGGCCGAGCACACCCGTCAGGCCAGCCTCGCCATCGTCGGCTCGCGTGCCGACCTGACCACACGCGTGGCGCTGCGCCTGGCCCTGAATCTGGCCATCACGATCAGCCGCGGCCTGCACGCACCCGCGCCGCAGGCCCGGCCGGCAGATGCCGGCCATCCGCCGGGCTGAGGCATTCATGCCCCGACACGGCGGCTCGGGGGCGGGAGCGGCCGTTTCGTCGGCGGGCGTCGCGCCAGGCTTGCGGCTGCGCTGCAATGCCGACCGGGCTTTCCCCGAAGCCCCCTGCCGTCAACCCCTGGGCAGGCCGGTGCCTTCCACCTCGGGGGGTGCTTTGGGCCCTGACCGTCGAACGGTCAGGGCCTTTTTCTTGGCCGACGCGCGCCGGCGTCGAGTCTCAGCCGTAGGCGTAGTACAGCGCCGCGAAGAAGTGGCAGGTCGTGCCGCCCAGCACGAACAGGTGCCACACGAAATGCGCGTAGCGCACCCGGTTGTCCAGCAGGAACACCACCGCACCGAGCGTGTAGCTCAGGCCACCCGCCACGAGCAGGGCCAGACCTGTCGCCGGCATGTTCTCGACCAGCGGGCCGACCGCGAACACGACCACCCAGCCCATCGCGACGTACAGCAGCGTCGAGACGACCGGATGGCGCAGCCGGTTCAGCAGCTTGATCGTCACGCCGAAGGCCGCGGCCGCCCACACCGCGATCAGCAGCGTGAGACCCGGGCCGGTGTGCAGCACACCCATCGTGAAGGGCGTGTAGCTGCCGGCGATGAAGATGTAGATCGCGGCATGGTCCAGCCGGTTCATCCAGGCCTTGGCGCGGCCGTTGGCCAGCGACGCCGGCAGGGCGTGGTAGACGGTGGAGATGCCGTAGAGCAGGATGGCCGTGGCGGCAAAGACGGCGGCACCGATGACATCGGCCGAACCCCCATGGTTCAGGGCTCGGATCACGAGGATGGGCAGGCCCGCCACCGCGAGCAGGGCGCCCAGGCCATGGCTGACCGCATTGGCGATCTCTTCGCCCAGGGTCTGCGGGCGGTCGGGGAGGCGGGTCGACATGGCCGGTACTGCTCGATGGCGCTCAAGGATGACCCAAGCATGCCACAGGGCTGTGACGTCAGGGCCCGTCAGGCGTCGGACCCGTCCACAGAACTTCGTAGGCGGCAGCCCACGGATGCGGGTGGCTGCCGGCGCCGCAGCGCCTGCGTCAGAAGCGGTAGACCCCGTTGATGCTGGCTTGCCAGGTGCGTCCGGGCGCCGGCTCGAAGAAGCGGCCGTTGCCATCGTTCACGATGACCGAGCCGGCGTAGCGGCGGCGGCCCAGGTTGTCCAGCCGCAGCCCGGTGGTCAACTGCCAGGCGCCGAGTTCGCGCTGGTGACTCGCCGCGAGTGCCAGCACGGCGTGGCCGGCGGCGGCGTCGGTGTTCAGGTCATTGACCCACACACGGCTCAGCGCGCGGCCTTCCAGTGCCACGCGCCAGGGTCCGGCCGGCTGCCAGCTGAGGCTGCCGAACAGTGCCGTGCGGGCGATGCCGGGCATGCGGTTGCCCGCCGCGACCTGGCTGGCGGCCGCCGCGCAGGGCGTGGCCGTGCAGGTCAGGAAGCCATCGCGATAAACCGCCTGCAGCCAGGTGCCCGCGAATTGGGCCTGCCAGTCGCCGCCCAGTGCGGCCGAGGCCGAGACCTCTGCGCCGCGCCGGCGCGTGGCGCCGGCGTTCTGGAAGGTGGCGCGGCCGCCCAGGTTGGTCTGCGTGACGATCTCGCGAGCGGTCACCGTCTCGAACACCGCAAGCGTCAGCTCGCGGCCCGGGCCCAGGCGCGCCTTCAAACCCGTCTCGACGCTGCGGCTCGTGGCGGGCTGCAGTGCGAAGTTCAGCCCGGTGGCACCGTTCGGTCGGTAGGCCAGTTCATTGAGCGTGGGTGTCTCGAAGCCGCGGCCGGCGGTGGCGTACACCCGCAGGCTGTCGCTGACCGCGTAGCTCGCGCCCAGCACGGGCAGCGTGGCCGTGTAGCGCGCGGCGCCACTGTCGTCGGGGTTGGTGGCCGTGACGTAGGCGTCGGCCGAGCTGAAGCTCACGCGGCTGCGGCGCAGGCCGGCGGTCACCAGCCATGCGGGCGCCGGCCGCCACTCGGCCTGCAGGTAGGGGTCGGCGTTGCTGACGCGGTTGGTCTCGTCGCGGCGCAGCGCGCCCGGCACGCCCAGGCGGCTGCCGACGAAGTTCTGCCGCCCGATGCGGTGCTCGCGCAGCGCATCGGCCGCCACGCCGGCCACCACGGTCAGCGTCGGGCCCTTCCAGCGCCAGCGCAGGTCCGCCCCTTCGTAGTCGCGCGCCAGGTCGATGACGCCGCCCGGGTGCAGCGGGTTGGCCTGGGTGGCCACCGGCAGGGCCTGGAACTGGGTCGTGGCGCGATGGCCCTGGTAGACCATCACCCGCAGCAGCTGGGCCGCGTCGATGCCGTGCTCCAGCACCAGGCCGCCCTGGGTCTGCTGCATCGTCTTGCGGGTGTCGAAGCTGAGGGCGGAGGCGTCCACGCCGCGCGGGTCGGCGGCCCACTGGGCGCGCGTCAGGCCCAGCGGGTCCTGCGCCTCGGGCAGTTCGACCTGGTTGGCCACCAGCGTGAGGCGCGTGTCGCGGCCGAGCTGCCAGCTCAGGCGGGCATTGGCCAGTCGCCGCTCGGCCGCGCTGTGCTGGCGGTAGCCGTCGGTCGTGAAGCGGCTGGCGCCGAGCGTGTAGCCGAGGGCGCCCGCGTGACCGCTGGCCGTGGCGGCGATGCGGCGCAGGCCGTCGCTGCCCGCCGTGACGCTCGTCTCCACGAGTGGCGTGACGGCGGCGGGTTCGGTGCTCACGGCGATGACGCCGCCGGACGAGTTCCCGTACAGCGCCGAGAACGGCCCGCGCAGCACCTCCACGCGGCCGACCGTGCCCAGCTCGACGTGCGTCACCTGGCCCTGGCCGTCGGGCAGCGTGGCAGGGATGTCGTCCACGTAGACCCGCACGCCGCGGATGCCGAAGCTCGACCGCGCGCCGAAGCCGCGCACCGAGATCTGCACGTCCTGCGCGTAGTTCTGCCGGTCCCGTGCCAGCAGGCCCGGCACCTCACCCAGGCCTTCGGACAGATTCACCTGGGCCCGGCCGGCGCGCAGCGCATCGCCGTCGATGCGGGTGATGGAGGCCGGCAGCTCCTGCACGCTGGCTTCGGTGCGCGTGGCGGTGATGACGACCGGCGCGAGCCGGGCCGACGGTGCAGAGCCGTCCTGCGCCAGGGCGGTCCCGGTCAGAGCGCCGGTGGCGCATGACAGGGCGAGGGAGAGGGGCGGGAGCGGGAGGAGACGGGAGCGGGTCAAGGTGCGGGCGCCGGGGTTCGGCAGCCATTGTCTCCCCGGCCTGCGGTCGCCTCAGCGCGGCTGCCGCCGCCGCAGGAACGCGGCACCCAGCACGGCCAGGCCGGCCAGGGCCATCGAGCCGCTGGCAGGCTCCGGCACTGCCGTGGTCTGGAACACGATGTTGTCGATGCCCACGTTGTAGGCCGTGTTGCGCCATTCGATGCGCAGGCCCGCTGCTGAACTCACGCCGAGGCTGAAGGTCGTCGCGTTGCCGCCGGCGGTGCCCACGCTGCCGGTGTAGCTGTAGAGCACCTGGTTGTTGCCGAGGTCGAAGATCGTCAGCTCGGTGTTGCGCGTGGTCGACGGGTAGGCACCGAGATCGAGGCTGGTCAGCGTGATGCCCGAGGCGCCGGCCAGCGGCACGAGGTCGATGCGGCCGTAGGACGACGGGCCGTCGCCGCCGTCGGCCCAGAGCACGCCGTACAGGGTGTTGTAGCTGGTCGACCACCAGTTCAGCGTCGACGCCGTGGTGGCCAGGGGCTGGCTGTACTGCACGTCCAGCACGCCCGGGATGTCACCGTAGCTCTGGCTCAGCTTGGCGTAGTCGGTGCAGGCGGTCAGCGGGCCGATGCCATCGCCGTTGACGGTGCAGATCGACGGCACGGCCGGGCCGCTGCCGAAGTCCAGGACGTCGGCCTGGGCGGCCAGGGTGGCGAGGGCCAGGACGGCGGCGAGCAGGGGGGTCTTCATGGGGTCTCCAGACAGGCAGGCCGGATGCTGACCCGCCTGCGCGATTCGCGAAACCCCCAGGTCGCATGTCCGGTTTTGCAGGCCTCAGCGCCGCCGCAGCCGCGCGCTCTTGCGCGTGGCCACGAAGAAGTCGTCCGGCTTGGTGCGCACCCAGTCCACGAAGCGCCGGATCTCGGGATGACCGAGCAGGGCCTCGACGGTCGCGTACTGGCGGGCCAGCTCGGTCTCGGTCAGCAGGGCATGGATCTGCCGGTGGCAGACGCGGTGCAGGTACTCGGTGTGCCGCCCGCCGCGGCTCTTGGGCACGAGGTGATGGGCGTCGCGCTGCGCCGGCGGGATGGGCCGCTCGCACAGCGGGCAGAGGACGGGCTCGGCTGGCGGCATGGTGCGCCGGGCGCTCAGGCCAGCGTCGCCAGCAGGGCCCCGCAGGCGGCGATGTGGGCGAGCGTCACCAGCACCGACACGCCATGCAGCCACTGGAAGCGCCGCCGGTCGCCGGCGTCCGTCGCGCGGTTGATCGCCGGCATCAGCCACTGCCGCACCGGCACCGTGCTCAGGGCCACGGCGGCCAGCAGGGCTGCGCGGCCCGGGTGCAGCGGCCACCACAGCGCTGCGGCCAGGGCCGCCGTGCCGATGACGAACAGGTAGAACCACGGGAAGGCGCCGCGCAGCACGCTGCGCGCGGCAGGCATCGGGAGCGTCTTGAACAGCACGGCCGCGAAGCCGAAGGCATACAGCGTCATGCCGCCGAACAGCAGCGCGGTGGTGAGCAGGGCGAGGGCGGCGAGCATGGGGCGGGGCGGGCCGTGATCAAGGCGGGGTCGCCATGATGGGCCGCCGCCGGCCCGCCTGCAGCGCCGCGCCGCCAATCCCGGGCGCCGCGCTGGGTGACGCCGGTGCCGTCAGAACCGGAAGCGCGCCATCGTGCCCACCAGCTCGTCCGCCTGCTGCCGCAGGCTCGAAGCCGCCGCCGCCATCTGCTCCACGAGGGCGGCGTTCTGCTGCGTGGTCTGGTCCATCGACGTGACCGCCTCGCCCACCTGCGCCACGCCGCGCGACTGCTCCTGGCTGGCGCTGCTGATCTCGCCCATCAGGTCGGTGACGCGGCGGATGCTGTCGACGACCTCGGTCATCGTCGTGCCCGCCTGGTTGACGATGGCGGTGCCGCGCTCCACGCGCTCGACGCTGGCGGCGATCAGGGACTTGATCTCGCGGGCCGCCTCGGCGCTGCGCTGCGCCAGCAGCCGCACCTCGCCCGCCACCACCGCGAAGCCGCGGCCCTGCTCGCCCGCCCGCGCCGCTTCGACGGCGGCGTTCAGCGCGAGGATGTTGGTCTGGAAGGCGATGCCGTCGATCGTGCCGATGATGTCGGAGATCTTGCGGCTGGCGGCGTTGATGTCGTTCATCGTCGAGACCACGTCGGCCACCTGCTCGCCGCCGCGCACGGCCACGGTCGAGGCCGCCTGGGCGAGCTGGTTGGCCTGCTGTGCCGCATCGGCGTTGTGGCCGACGGTGGCGCCCAGCTCTTCCATCGCCGACGCGGTCTCCTCCAGCGCCGAGGCCTGGTTCTCGGTGCGGGCGCTCAGGTCCTGGTTGCCGCTGGCGATCTCGCGGCTGCCGGTGGCCACGCCGTCAGCGCCCTGGCGCACGCGGCCGACGATGCCGCGCAGCTCGCTGCGCATCTCGTCCAGTGCGGTCAGCAGCTCGCCGAGCTCGTCGCCACGGCGTTCGATGCGGCTCTCGGTCAGGTCGCCCTCGGCGACGCGACGCGCGACCCGCACGGCCTGCCACACGGGCGTGACGATGGAGCGGGCGATGACGACGGCCAGCCCCGCGCCCAGCAGCAGGGCGATCACCGCGAAGCCGATGATCAGGTTGCGGGTGCGGTGGAAGCTCGCCTCGGCAGCCTGCATGTCCTGCGCGGCCAGGTCCACCTGCACGTCGATCAGCGCCAGCTGGGCCTCGTTGAGCGCCGGCGCGAGCCGGCTGATGTCACGGTAGTGGCTGCGCGCCTTGTCGATGTCGTTGGCCTTCAGCGCCTCGCGCGCCGGCACCAGGCCCTCCTCCCGGTAGACCTTCAAGGCGGCCTCGAAGCCCGGGATGATCTTCTGCTCGGCCGGTGTGATCTCGGTCGCGAGATAGGCCTTCCACTGCTTGTCGATTTCGGTGGCGTTCTTCGCCATCTCGTCGGTGCGCTTCTGGATGTTGCCGGGCTCGGGGTTCATCAGCGCATCCATCACGAGGATGCGGTTGCGCTGCGTGAGGTAGGAGATCTTGTCGAGCTGCCGCAGGGGCTCGATGTTGTTGTCAAAGACGTCCTTGAGGCGCGCATAGGACTGCGACAGCGACGAAACGCCGAGCCAGGACACGGCCACCAGCAACAACAGCACGATGCCGAACGAGCCGAGCAGGCGCGAGCGCACGCGCAACGATGCAATGAACCCCATGGGTGAGCTCCAGGTAGGCGTTGGTGGCACGGCGGCGCCCTGGCGGCCATGCAGCAGCAAACGTTATCAGGCGTCGGCGTCGCCGCGTGCAAACGATGAGCGCTGCACGGGGTCTTGTGAGCGGCCAGCGACGCGCGGCGTGCGCTTGTGTGAGGAACTCACGGCGACGCACGGCCCTGGTGCAGCCCGGCGGCCCGACCCGACTTACCGGGATCGCCGATACAGGGTGTTGCGGCTGATGCCCAGCCGGCGTGCGGCTTCGCTCACGTTGCCGCCGGTGTCGACCAGCACGGCCCGGATGCGCGCGGCCGTCAGCTCCCGCAGGCGTTCGGGCGGCGGCGCGTCGGCGGGGCCGGGCGCCGGCGGGGCCGTCGGCGTGCGGCGCAGGTCCTCAGGCAAGTCGGCGAGGGTGATCAGGTCGGCGCCGTCGTCGACCCAGGCCACCGCCGTCCTGAGCACGTGCACGAGCTGCCGCACATTCCCGGGCCAGCGCCGGCTCAGGAATGCCGCCATCACGGCGGCGTCCACGCGCAGCGCGCGGTCGGGCGATTCGGCCTGCAGCAGCTTCTGGACCAGAGCCGGCAGGTCGCTGCGCTCGCGCAGCGGCGGCAGGGTCAAGGTCAGGCCGTTCAAGCGGTAGAACAGGTCCTCGCGGAAGCGGCCGGCGGCGACGTCGTCGGGCAGATGGCGGTGGCTGGCACAGATCAGGCGGAAGTCCACCGGCACGGCCGCACTGCCGCCCAGCGGCGTGACGGCACGCTCTTCGAGCACCCGCAGCAGGCGGGCCTGCAAGGCCAGCGGCATGTCGCCGATCTCGTCAAGAAAGAGTGTGCCGCCATGAGCCTCGCGAATGCGGCCCGGGGCGCCGTGGCGGCTGGCGCCGGTGTAGGCGCCGGGGCGGTGGCCGAAGAGCTCGGCTTCGATCAGCGTCTCGGGCAGGGCGGCGCAGTTGATGGCGATGAAGGGCTGGTCGCGGCGCGCACTGCTGGCATGCAGCGCGCGGGCCAGCACGTCCTTCCCGGTGCCGGTTTCGCCTTGCAGCAGCAGTGCGATGGCGGGCTTGTCGACCACGCGTCGGGCGCGGTCGAGGAGGGTGCGGAAGGCGAGGTCGCCGGTGTCGAGCGCCGCCAGCGCGTCAACCGGACGCCAGGCGGTGTCGGTCGCCGGAGCCGGTGGCGGGCCGGACCGCGCGCGCGGGCGCAGCGTGTGGCCGGGCTCCAGGCGCATCCACAGCGGCGGCAGGCCGCTGCCGCGCGGCAGCAGGCGGGGGGCCGTGCCCTGGGCGAGCAGCCGCGTCAGCTCGGTGCCGAACACGCGCTCGACGGTGGCTGCGCCGATGTCGCGCCGCGTCAGGCCCAGCAGCTCCAGGCCGGCCGTGGTGGCGCCGACGATCCAGCCGTCCTCGCTGAGCGCCACCAGCCCTTCGGTGACGGTGCCCAGGCCTTCGGCCTGCGCATGCAGCCGCACGACCAGCCCCGCCTGGCAGCGTGCGGTGAAGAGCTGGTGCTCCACCATCCGCGCGCCGCTGCGCACCAGCGCCAGCGTGTGGCGGTGGTAGCCGCGGCGGTCGCCGGAGATGTCGAGCACCCCGAGCAGCGCGCCGCCGGGGTCGGCGATGGGGGCGGCGGCGCAGGTCAGGAAGCCATTGCGCTCCAGGTAGTGCTCGCCGCCGTGCACGACGGTGGGCCTGCCGTCGGCCAGCGCGGTGCCGATGGCATTGGTGCCGCGCCACTGCTCGCTCCACAGGGCGCCCGGGCGCAGGGCCACGCGCGCGGCGCGGTCGGCGAAATGGGCGTCGCCGGTGCTGTGCAGCAGCAGGCCTTGCGCATCGGCCAGCAGCACGAGGCTGTCGCTGCCCTGCACCTGCTCGTTCAGGAAGGCCATAACCGGCTTGGCGTGGGCCACGAGGCTGTGGCGGTGCTCCAGTGCCCGGGCCAGTTGCGCGGCGCTCGCGTGCGGCGCGCCCTGCGGGCGGCCCAGCGGCTCCAGGCCGAACTCGCGGCAGCGGGCCCAGCTCGCGCGCAGCGGGTCGGGGATGAGGCCGGTCTCGACCTGGCCTTGCTCCAGCCATTGGCGGCGGGCGGTGCGCAACGGGGTGGGCGCGGTGGGCATGCGGGCTGTCTCCTGGGCGGCCGTGGTCGGCTCTGGGCGGCAGACGAAGCCTGCACGCCGACCCGGACACTAGCCTGACGCCGCGCCGCGTCAAGCGGTTGTGCGCCGTGAGGCTGATCTGTGTCAAACCGGCGCGGTGTGACACCGGAGTGTGTCACTTTGGAACAGTCTGGCGCCCCTGCGGCCCGGTTTCCCACGGAGGCGCCGTGCGGCCGGCGCAAAGCCGCCCTGGCATGCCCCTTGCGCTGAAGGGCCTGACCCGCGCCATTCCACGACGCCGGGCACCCTTCCAGGAGACATCGCCATGACCGTTTACGCCGCACCCGGCACCGCCGGCGCCAAGATTGCCTACAAGGCACGCTACGACAACTTCATCGGGGGCCAGTTCGTGCCGCCGGTCGAGGGCCAGTACTTCGACGTCATCACGCCGATCAGCGGCAAGGTCTACACCCAGGCCGCCCGCTCCGGCGCCGCCGATATCGAGCGCGCGCTGGACGCCGCCCACGCCGCCGCCGCCGGCTGGGCCGCCGTGCCGCCGGCCGAGCGCGCCAACCTGCTGCTGAAGATCGCCGACCGCCTCGAACAGAACCTCGAACTGCTGGCCTACGCCGAGACGGTGGATAACGGCAAGCCCATCCGCGAGACGTTGAATGCCGACATCCCGCTGGCGGTGGACCACTTCCGCTACTTCGCCGGCTGCGTGCGGGCCCAGGAAGGCGCGTTGAGCGAGATCGACCACCACACCATCGCCTACCACTTCCACGAGCCGCTGGGGGTTGTCGGCCAGATCATCCCGTGGAACTTCCCGATCCTGATGGCTGCATGGAAGCTCGCCCCGGCACTCGGCGCGGGCAACTGCGTGGTGCTCAAGCCGGCCGAGAGCACGCCGATCAGCCTGCTGATCCTGGTGGAGCTGATCGCCGACTTGCTGCCGCCCGGCGTGCTGAACGTCGTCAACGGCTACGGCCGCGAGGCCGGCATGCCGCTGGCCACGAGCAAGCGCATCGCCAAGATCGCCTTCACCGGCAGCACGGCCACCGGCAAGGTCATCGCCCAGGCGGCGGCCACCAACCTGATCCCGGCCACGCTGGAGCTGGGCGGCAAGAGCCCCAACATCTTCTTCGAGGACGTGATGGCGGCCGATGACGCCTTCCTCGACAAGGCGATCGAGGGCCTGGTGCTGTTCGCCTTCAACCAGGGCGAGGTCTGCACCTGCCCGAGCCGCGCACTGATCCAGGAAAGCATCTACGACGCCTTCATCGAGCGCGCCATCCAGCGCGTGGCCGCCATCCGGCAGGGCAACCCGCTGGACACCGACACCATGATGGGCGCGCAGGCCTCGGCCCTGCAGATGGACAAGATCCAGACCTACCTGGCGCTGGGCAAGGAAGAAGGCGCCAAGGTGCTGATCGGCGGCGAGCGCGCGCAGCTCGGTGGCGACCTGGCCGGTGGCTACTACATCCAGCCGACTCTGTTCCAGGGTCACAACAACATGCGCATCTTCCGCGAGGAGATCTTCGGCCCGGTGCTGGCCGTGACGACCTTCAAGACCGAGGCCGAGGCGCTGGCCATCGCCAATGACACGCCCTACGGCCTGGGCGCCGGCGTGTGGAGCCGCGACGGCAGCCGCGCCTACCGCATGGGCCGGGGAATCCAGGCCGGCCGTGTCTGGACGAACTGCTACCACGCCTACCCGGCGCATGCGGCGTTCGGCGGCTACAAGGAATCGGGCATCGGCCGCGAAACCCACAAGGCCATGCTCGACCACTACCAGCAGACCAAGAACCTGCTGGTCAGCTACAGCCCGAACGCCCTGGGCTTCTTCTGACGGCAGGCCGGTCGGCAGGCGGCACCCGATGCCCATCGGGCCGCCCTGCCGCCGCCGATGCGCGATCATGGCCCACCGTTGCACGCCGCCATGACCATGTCCGACACCCCCACGCGCCGTCTCCTCGTCCTGCTCGCCAGCACCCGCACCGGGGGCAATGCCGAGGCTCTGGCGCATGCCGCCGTGGCCGGGCTGCCGGCGGGTGTCGAGGTGCGCTGGCAGCGGCTCGCCGCGCTCAGCCTGCCGCCCTTCGAGGACATCCGCCACAGCGGCAGCGGGCACTACCCGCCGCCGGCCGGCGATCTCGCGCAGCTGCTCGACGACACCTTGTGGGCGACCGATCTGCTGGTCGCCACGCCGCTCTACTGGTATAGCCTGCCCACGCCGCTGAAGCTCTACCTGGACCACTGGAGCGGCTTCCTGCGCGTGCCGGGGCTGGACTTCAAGGCCCGCATGGCCGGCAAGTCGATCTTTGTGCTGTGCGCCACTAGCAGCGGCGACGAGCCCCATCTCGCCCAGCCGCTCGTGGACAGCCTGCGCTACAGCGCCGACTTCCTGCACCTGCGCTGGGGCGGCCACGTGCTCGGCGACGGCAGCCGGCCCGGCGACGTGCTGAAGGACGCAGCCGCGATACAGGCGGCCAGGCGGCTGCTGGCGGGTTGAGGCTCAGCACCGCGGCGGGCGCTGCATCAGGCCATCGGGCTCGCCCGCGACAACAGCGCATGCAAGGCAGCGGGCAGGTGCTCGATGTCCAGCGGCTTGGTCCAGTAGGCGTCGAAGCCGCTGGCCAGCGTGCGCCGGATTTCATCGGGCATGGCATCGGCCGATACCGCCACGGCCGGCACGCTGGCCAGGCGTGGGTCGGCGCGCAGCCGCTGCAGCAGCTCACGCCCGTCCATGTCGGGCAGGGTCATGTCCAGCATCAGCAGGTCGGGCACCTGGCTCTCAGCCAGGCGGCAGGCCTCGGCACCACTGCCGGCGACGTGCAGCGTGACCCCCGGGATGCGTTCCAGCACGGCTTGCATCAGCAGGGCGTTGACGGGGTCGTCCTCGGTGTACAGCACCTGCCAGCTGCGGCCCGCAGGCGGCGTCGGGGCCACCGGCGCCAGGAAGTCCTGGGCCGTGTCGGGCGGTGTGCTGGCGAGTGGCAGCTCGACACTGAAGCAGCAGCCCTCGCCGGGTGCGCTCTCGACACTCAGCGTGCCGCCCATCGACTCCACCAGATGCCGCGTGATGACCAGCCCCAGGCCCGTGCCCTGCACCCGGCTGCGCTCGGCGCCCAGCCGGTTGAAGGGCTGGAAGAGCTGCTGCTGCTGCGTCGGGCTGAGGCCCGGGCCGTTGTCGCGCACCCGCACCTGGGCGTGCGTGGCGCTGGCCGTCACGTCGACCGCCACCCAGCCGGCTTCGCGCGTGTACTTGATGGCGTTGGAAACGAGGTTGTTCAGGACCTGGCGCAGCCGCGCTTCATCGGCCTGCACCGCGGGTGACGGGGCGGCCGGCAGCGTCAGGGTCAGGCCGCGGGCCAGCCGGGCCGGTTCGAGCGACTGGCAAACCTGCTCCACCAGCCCGCCCAGGGCAACCGGTGCAAGGTCGAGTTGCAGGCGGCCGGACTCGATGCGCGAGATGTCCAGCACCTCGTCGATCAGCGTCAGCAACTGCTGGCCGGCGGTGTGGATGATGCCCAGGCGCTGGTGGGCCTGGCTGTCCGCCAGGGCCGGGTCGGCATCCAGCAGGTGGGAGAAGCCGATGATTGCGTTCAACGGCGTGCGCAGCTCATGGCTCATGCGCGCCAGGAACTCGCTCTTGGACCGGTTGGCGCGTTCCGCCGCGTCGCGCTCGCGCTCGGCGTCTTCCACCGCCACTTGTTCGGTGGCATCGACGATCGTGCCGTACCAGACCATGCGGCCGTCGGGCTCGGCGTAGGGCTGGGCCCGCAGGCGGTGCTGGCGCCAGGGCCCGCTGCCCGCCCGGGCGCGGAACTGCGCCGTCCACATCGTGCGTGACTCGGCCGAGGCGTCGCGGCGTGCCAGCAGCTCGGCACGGTCGTCCTCCTGCACACAGGCCAGCCACGGCGCATCGGTGAAGCTGACCGACTCTGCCGTCAGCCCGTAGAGCGACACGAGGCCGGCACTGGCGTAGTTGAGCCAGCTGCGGCCGTCGACCTCGCGCACGCATTCGAACAGCACGACCGGCGCTGCATCCGCCGAGCGCTGCACGCGGGCCAGCTCGGCCTCGATGCGCAGGCGTTCGCGCATCGGCGACATCACCAGTTCGGCCAGCAGGCTGTCGGGTTGGCCGGGCTGCCCCAGCAGGCTGGCCGAACACAGCACCTGCACACGGCCCGACGTGGACTGCAGCGACAGGCTCAGTTCCTGCACCTGGCCGTGCAGCCGCAAGGTGGGCACGAGGTGCGTGTGATACAGCACCCGCCCAGGCCGGCTGAGGATCTGGTCGACGGGCTGCCCGAGCAGTGCCGACGGGGCGCTGCCCAGCCAGCCGCCCAGGCAGCCGTTGATGGCGTGGATGCGCCCGTCCAGGCGCACCTGCAGCACACCGACGGGCAGGCGCTCGAGTTCAGCCGAGAGTCCGGCCATCGAGCACCTCCCGGATGAGGTCGATGGTCAGGTCCGGATGGCTGACGTGGGGGCAATGGCCGGAGATATCGATCTCGCGCAGCCGGCTGCCGGCCATGTGGCGGTGCATCCATTGCCCGACGTCCCGCGGGGCGATGCTGTCCTGCAGGGACTGGACAATCGTCGTCGGCACGCGGACGCGGCTGAACAGCGCCCGCTCATCCACGAGGAAGGCCAAGCGCGCGAAGTGCCGGGCGATGCGCGGCTCCAGCGCGCACAGCGCGGCCTGGAACTGCTGCACGAGGTGCGCCGGGTTGGCTTCACCGATGGCCATCGGGGCAAGGAACTGCGCCCAGCCGAACTGGTTGGATTCCATCAGGTGGAACATCTCGTCCAAGTCAGCACGCTCGAAGCCACCAACGTAGTCAGGTGGATCGTTGATGAATCGGGGTGAGGGCGCGAGCATCAGCACGTGCTCGAACAGTTCGGGCCGCTCTTCGGCAGCCAGCAGAGCGATCACGCCCCCGATGGAATGGGCCACGCACACGACCCGGCCGAGGCGGGCATCGTCCAGCACGTCCAGCAGGTCGGCCGCGTAGCCGCTCAGGCTGGCATGACGCTGGACATCCCAGGCAGCCACGGCCCGGCCGCAGCCGGCGTGGTCGTACACGAGGGTGCGATGGCCGGGCTCGAAAGCCGGCGCCACGAATCGCCAGATGTCGCGATCGCAACCGAAGCCGTGAACGAACACCAGCGCTGTGCTGCCTTCCCCCCGCAGCGCCGCGTGATGGCGCTGAAGCGCGTGCCCTGAGTCCATGGTCCCCCCCCTGATCTGCGTCGGTACGAGTTGTGCTGGACGGTGTGGGCCGAGATCGTTGCTCAGGGGGCGGTGGCCGTCAAGGGTCAGCAGGCCACGGTGCCGTGGGGAATCGTGATCCAGATCAATGCAGGCGCTGATGTTTCTGGGGCAGCGGGGCGCCGCACGTGCCTGTCGCAGGCCGCCCTGCAGGTTTCAACTGACCAGATGATCGAGCTGACAGCCCCCCCACCCGGTCCGGCCCCGGCCGGCCCGGGTGGCGGGGCGCCAGGCGCACCGGAGGGCTCAGCGCAGCCCGGCCCAGTTCGCGTGGAAGTGGACCGTGGCCGGCCCGTCGGCGAACACGGCGATCACGCCGATGTCCTGCGTCAGCACGTCCAGCATGCGCAGCATGTCGCCCTCGCGGCTGATGGCCGCGTCGAAGGTCGGATCGCACAGGCCGTTGTTGCCGTCCGCCGGCACGCCGCAGCGCTGGCAATGTCCCGGAAGACCGCGGGGCGGCCGAAGGCGGGTTCATGCGCGCCCCAGTCCAGATGTCGTCGAGTGAGGGGTGGGCTTCAGCCGGCCGGGGCGTAGGCCTTCAGCCGCAGCGCATCCGCCACGCCCTTGCGGTTCTGCGCCAGCGCCACGAGGCTGAAGTGGATGTGCCCGCTGCCGGGCGACAGGCGCCGGATGCTGTCGATCTGCCCGAGGATCTCGTCGGGCTGCCAGCTCTGCGGCGTGTCGTTGATGCGGCTCGTGAACAGACCCGGGTGGATGGGCCGGCCCAGCGGGTTGAGCGTGCGCCAGGCCTGCAGCAGCGGCTCGAAGGCCTGTGCCGTCTGGGCGCGCGGCCAGTAGAGCTGCGGCGCGAGGTAGTCCAGCCAGCCCTCGCGCAGCCAGAGCTCGACGTCGGCATAGAGCTTGTCGTACTGGCTGAAGCCGCTGATGCCGGCCGGCCGGGCACCGGGCTTGGGCAGGCCGAAGGGGCTGACGCCGACACGCGTGCCCGGCCTCACTTCGTGGGCGAGGGCGTACAGGCGCTGCACCAGGCGGTTGACGTTGTAGCGGCGCCAGTCGGCGCGGGCCAAGCTGCCGCCGCCGCTCAGGTAGCGCTGCCAGCTCGGCTCGTCGGGGAAGTCGACCTCCTGCTTGGTCGTCGGATCCTGCACGGGGTAGGGGTAGAAGTAGTCGTCGATGTGGATGCCGTCCACCGCGTAGCGGCTCAGGCAGTCGCGCACAACGGCCAGCGTGTGCTCGGCGGCGGCGGGCTCGCCGGGGTCCATCCAGAGCTGGTCGCCATAACGCTTGACCCACGCGGGGTGGGCGCGGCTGACATGCTGGTCCGCGGCGGCGGACCTGGCCGTGCTGTGCTGCGCACGGTAGGGGTTGAACCAGGCATGCAGCTCCAGCCCGCGGGCATGGGCTTCGGTGATCCAGACGCCCAGCGGGTCGTAGCCCGGGTGCTGGCCCTGCGCGCCGGTCAGCACGTCGCTCCAGGGTTCCAGGCGCGATTCGTACAGGGCGTCGGCCGCCGTGCGCACCTGCAGGATCAGCGCATTCAGGCCGATGCCTGCGGCGGTGTCGCACAGCGTGCGGATCTCGGCCTGCTGGGCCGCGGCGCTGAGGCCGGGCTTGCTCGGCCAGTCGATGTTGGCGACCGTGGCCACCCAGGCGGCGCGCCATTCGCGCGGTGGTGCTGCCGTCACGGACGCCACCGGGGCGGACGCTGCGGGCGCTTCGGGCGCTGGGGCGGCGGGGCCGAGGGCTGCTTCGGTGGGCGAAGGCGCCGGCGGCGCCGGGGGCGTCGCGCAGGCGGTCAGCAGCGGCGCGGAGGCCAGGCTCAGGAGATGGCGGCGTTTCACGGGATCAGACTTTCACGAACCACTGCTTGCGGTACATCACCCAGGCCACGGCGTACATGACCGCCACGAAGGCCAGTGCATGCAGCAGCGAGGCATTGACCGGCGCCAGGCCCGCGTCGCGCAGCGGCGCGTAGAGCGTGGCGCCGAGCGAGCGGCCGTCCGCCAGCTTGACGGTGTAGAGCATCTTGGCCACCAGGCCCGACAGCGCGAACAGGAAGAGCGCGTTCATGCCGAACACCACGAGCGGATGCAGCCAGCGCGCCCACCGGGCCCGGGACAGCGGCTGCGGCTGGGCATCCAGCAGCCAGTAGAAGACGGCAAAGACGATGCTGGCCCAGCCGGCCATCAGCAGCACGAAGGATGGCGTCCAGAGCGACTTGTTGATCGGCATCAGCCACGCGTCCAGCACCTGGCCGACCCACAGCGCCGCCAGGCCGGCGAGCATCCAGGTCATCGCCTTCTCGGCCGGCTGGCGGGTGCTGGCGAGCACGTATCCGGCCAGCACGCCGAGCAGTTGCGAGGCCACGGCCGGCAGCGTGGACAGCAGGCCCTCCGGGTCCCAGGTCTTCGCGGCTCGCCAGAGGTGGCCGTCCATCAGCTGCCGGTCCAGCCAGGCGCCGACATCCTTGCCCGGCTCCAGCAGGCCGGTGTGCACGACGCCGTCGGCGTCAGGCACGGGCACGAGCAACTGCACCGCGGCATAGGACCCCATCAGCGCCAGCGCCCAGAACGCCACGCCGCGCGGCCGGCACCAGATCACGATGGGCGCTGCCAACAGCGTGCACAGGCCCAGGCGCTGCAGCACGCCCGGCAGGCGCACCGTGCTGAAGTCGAAGCTTGGGATCAAGTTGAGCAGCAAGCCGATGCCGACGATGACGGCCGCCCGGCGTGCGGTGGCGAGCAGCAGCGCGGCCTTGTCGGCTCCGGCCTGCGCGCGCCGCGCGAGGCTGATCGTCATCGCGAAGCCGCTGATGAACACGAAGAACGGGAACACCCAGTCGGTGAAGGTCCAGCCGTGCCACTTGGCGTGCAGCAGCGGCGCGTAGACGTGGCCCCAGTCGCCGGGGTTGTTGACCAGCAGCATCGAGGCGATGGCGAAACCCCGGAAGGCGTCCAGGCTCAGCAGGCGGGTGTTCACGCGTCGTTCTCCTTGCGACCGAAGTTCTCCGGCACGCGGATGAGTGCGGCCATGACGAAGCTCGGCACCGTGGCGACCAGCACCCAGATGAAGAAGGGCACGTAGCCGATGTGGTCCTGCAGCCAGCCGCTCCACATGCCGGGGATCATCATGCCCAGGGCCATGAAGCCGGTGCAGATGGCGTAGTGGGCGGTCTTCTTCTCGCCCTCGGCGACGTGGATCATGTACATCAGGTAGGCCGTGAATCCGAGGCCATAACCGAACTGCTCGACGGCGAGCGCCGCACTGATGACAGCCAGGCTCGTCGGGTGCGTGAGCGCCAGCGCCAGGAAGGCGACGTTGGGCACGTGCATGGCGAGCACCAGCGGCCACAGCGCGCGCTTCAGGCCCACGCGGGAAATGACCCAGCCGCCGGCCAGTCCGCCGAGCGTCAGCGCCGTGAGGCCGACGGTGCCGTAGGCGATGCCCACCGCCTTGGTCGACAGTCCCAGGCCGCCCTGCTCGACCGGGTCCAGCAGGAAGGGGCTCGCGAGCTTGAGGAGCTGCGCCTCCGGGAAGCGGTACAGCAGCAGGAAGCCGAGGATGACGGCGATGCCGGGCTTGCGGAAGAAGCTGATGAACACGACGAAGAACTCGCGCGCCAGCCCCTGCGCCGCACGGTGACCGGGGCCTTGCACGTCGGCGGCCGGGCGGGGCAGCACGGCGAGATGCCACAGCGCCAGCGCGACGAACAGCGCGCCGAGCAGCCAGAACACGAGGCTCCAGGCGTGCGTGGCACTGCCCGTTCGTTCGGTCAGTTCGCCGGCCAGGTAGACAAGCCCGCCCTGGCCGCCGATGTTGGCCAGACGGTAGAAGGTCGAGCGCACGCCCACGAAGGCGGCCTGCTGGTGCTTGGGCAGCGCGAGCATGTAGTAGCCGTCGGCGGCGATGTCGTGCGAGGCCGAGGCGAAGGCCATCAGCCAGAACACGGCGAGCGACATCTGGAAGACGTGGTCGGTGGGAATCGTCAGCGCCACGCCGGCGAGCGCCGCGCCCACGAAGAACTGCAGCACCGTCACCCACTGCCGCTTCGTGCCGAAGAGCTCAGCCAGCGGCGACCACAACGGCTTGATGACCCAGGGCAGGTAGAGCCAGCTCGTGTAGAGGGCGATGTCGGTGTTGGAGATGCCCAGGTTCTTGTAGAGCACCACCGACAGCGTCATGACGACGACGTAGGGGATGCCCTGGGCGAAGTAGAGCGTCGGGATCCACGCCCACGGCGAGCGCTGCCCGCTCACGGGTGCACCCTTCGCGCTCCGCGCTGTCCCGCCAGGCGGGAGCGAGCTTGCTTGGGACGGCCCGGCGCTGCGCTCACTGGTGCACCCTTCGCGCTC